>JACCRH010000285.1 GCA_013813675.1 Gemmatimonadales bacterium | reverse complement strand
GGTCTGGGCCGGGATCGGGGTTGTGGCTAGCGTGGCGAGGGCGAGAAGCGTCGAAACGTATCGGGCCTGTATGCTTGAGCAGATCGGGAAGTGTTGTTCTCCGTGTTTCTTCGTGCCCTTCGTGCCTCCGTGGTGAATCATTGAAGGAACTAAGTGAACAAGGCGAGCTGCGCCAGGGGCGCGAAGGTGATTCGGTGGTGCCGGGTGGGGCCGTGGAGGCGGATGCCGAGCTGGTGCTCTTCGGTGCCGTAGCCGACGTTGGTGTCCCAGCCGTAGCCCGGATAGCGCGGCGCGAGGCGATGCATGAGGAGATCGCGCACCGTCTTGGCGAGGATCGCCGCGGCCGCGATCGACTGGCAGCGCGCGTCGCCGTCGACCAGGGCCTCGTGCTCGAAGCCGATCTCCGGCAGCGGCAGGCCGTCGATCAGGATACGGTGGGCGGGCCGCACCGCGGCGAGGGGGCCACGGGTGACCAGGCGGACGATGGCCCGCCGCATCGCGAGGGCGGTGGCCACCCGGATGTTGAGCCGGTCGATCTCCCGCGCCGACGCCGCGCCGATGGCGAAGCAGAGGGCGCGCTGCCGGATCCGGCGGGCGAGCCGGAGCCGGATCCGGGCCGGCAACACCTTGCTGTCCCGGAGGCCGCGCACCGCGGAACAGCAGGCCGGAAAGACGACGGCCGCGGCAACCACTGGTCCCGCCAGTGGGCCGCGGCCCGCTTCATCCACACCGACGAGCAACAGCTCCTCGGCCCAGGCCGCCCGCTCCCGCTTCAGCGAGGGGCGTACCGCCATCGGCTCAGCCCTCGCGCTTCTCCCGAATTCTGGCCGCCTTGCCGCTGAGTGCGCGCAGGTAGTACAGCTTGGCGCGGCGCACCCGGCCCCGGCGCACCAGCTCGACCGTGGCGATCGTGGGGCTGTGCACCGGAAAGAGCCGCTCCACCCCGACGCCGGCGGAGACTTTCCGCACGGTGAAGGTCTCGCTGATCCCCCCGCCCCGGCGCGCGATCACCAGACCCTCGAAGGCCTGGAGCCGCTCCTTGTCGCCTTCCCGGACGCGGACCATGACGCGGACGGTGTCACCGGGGTCGAATGCAGGAATGTCCGTGCGCAAGCCCTCACGGGCCACCTCTGCCAACCGTTCCATGGTAGAACCTCCGCAGGTGTGCTCTAACTTGGTGTACTGCCCCATCAATTGCTACCCAGCCTACGTCATCCCTCGCCGCCGGGCATGGCGCGCTACTCCCCGTGCCGCTCCCACAGCTCCGGCCGCCGCGCCCGGGTGAGCCGCTCCGCCTCCGCCTGCCGCCACGCCGCGATCCGGGCGTGATCACCGGAGAGCAGCACCTCGGGCACCGCGAGCCCGCGATACTCCGCCGGCCGGGTATAGCTCGGCGGGCTCAGCAGCCCTTCATAGTGCGAGTCCGAGCTGGCCGACTCGTGATCGCCCATCGCTCCCGGAAGCAGCCGTACCACCGCGTCGACCACGCAGAGCGCCGCGGCCTCTCCGCCCGAGAGCACGAAGTCGCCGACCGACAGCTCCTCGGTCGCCAGTCCGTCGGCCACCCGCTGGTCCACGTCCTTGTAGTGGCCCGAAAGCAGCGTCAGGCGCTCGCCCACCGAGAATCGGACCGCGTCGTCGTGGCCGAAGCGCCGGCCGCGGGCTGAGAGCAACACGATCGGTCCGGCGGGCTGCAGGCTCTCGACCGCCTCGAAGAACGGATCGGGCTTGAGCACCATCCCCGCGCCGCCGCCGTAGGCGTAGTCGTCCACCGTCTGGTGCCGGTCGTGGGTGAAGTCGCGAAGCTGGACCAGGTTGTACCGGACCAGGCCGGCCGCCGCCGCGCGCCCCGGGATGCTCGCTCCGAGGAAGGGAGCGAGGACTTCGGGGAACAAGGTCACGACGTCGATCGTCAGCATGTCCCTGTTATCCCGAGGCCGTCATGTCATCCCGAGACCGTCATGTCATCCCGAGCGGAGCGAGGGATCTTGCCGGCGCGCTCCGAAGCCCGCGGAGAAGATCCCTCGCTCCGCTCGGGATGACATCCGGTGTATCCGTGATCCACACCCGCCTCAGCTACTCAGCAACCCCTCCGGCGGCGTCACCACCAGCCTCCGACCCTCCCGATCCACCTGCTGCACGAACTGCTTCTTGTACGGCAGCAGAAATTCGCGCTTCGGCCCCTGCACTTCGATCATCACGCCCGCCTGGGTCTCGTACACCGCGCTCACCAGGCCGAGCGGGGTCTCGTCGGGCGACCGGACCGAGAAGCCCGCGAGCTCGTGCAGGTAGACCTCGTCGTCCGCCGGGGGCTTGAGCTGCTCGGCGGGCACCGCGAGAAAGAGGCCTCGCCACGGCTCCAGCGCCTCCCGGCCATCGGCGCCCGCGAACTTCACCAGCCACTCCCGGTGATACGAGCGGCTCCGCTCGATGCTGAGCGGCCCCGCCACTTCCTTGCCGTCCAGGCCCACCAGCCACACTGACCGCCCGGGCGCGAACACCGTGGCGGGATCGTCGGTGAGCGGGAAGAGGGTGGAGTCGCCCTTGAGGCCGTGCGGCTTCCTCAGCCTGCCCACCACCATGTGGCGGGCGGCGGCCATCAGACCGGGGTCGGCTTGAAGACTCCGGCCTGTTTGAGCAGCGACTGCACCGTCTGCGACGTGGTTGCCCCGCGCGCGATCCAATCGCGCGCCTTGTCGGCGTCCACCTGGATCTTCTCGGTGGCGGTCTGGCCCTTGGGGTTGTAGGTGCCGATCACCTCGATGAAGCGCCCGTCGCGGGGCGACTCCTGGTCCGCCACCACGATGCGATAGAGTGGAAGATTCTTCCGTCCCACCCGACGCAGCCGAATCCGCGTTGCCATGTTCGTTCCTGTGAGTG
>JACCRH010000261.1 GCA_013813675.1 Gemmatimonadales bacterium | reverse complement strand
TCCCCTCAGCGTGACCTGCTCGATCCTGAATACCGGTGCGTCCGCCTGACGACTTGCGCATCAGCCGCGGGCGATCATGGCACCGCCCGCACGAACCTGCGCGTGCCGACGTCCGCACAAGCCTTCGTTCCGCGGCGTCCTGAGGGGACGCTGCGCCCGCACGGAGTGCGGGACACTTCCGGCCCGTCGGTTGCAGGTGCGGGTTACGGATAGCCCGCAAGGCGGCTTCCTACCAGCGCCCGGAGCTGCCCGAAGGTCCGCCCCAGGTCCGGAAGCTGGTGATTCGCATTGAGTCCGCTCGGGTTCGGCAGCACCCAGAGGACGGCCGGGCCAAGGGACGCCGGCTGGCGCCCGACGGCAGCTCTGGGGTGGTTGAAAGCCAACCGATATGCACCGATTCCAAGCACCGCCACTGCGTGCGGACGGAAGCGGCGGACCTTCCGCTCGAGTCGCGCTCGCCCGGCCCGCAGTTCGTCCTGTCCGAGTTCTGCCGCGGTAGCTGTCGCTCGGGCCACGAGATTCGTGATGCCCAAGCCATATTCTAGCAGCTCCCGCTCCTCCCACGGCCGTACTTGGCGGTCCGTAAAGCCAGCCGCATGTAGAGTAGGCCAAAATCGGTTGCCCGGTCGGGCGAAGTGATGACCGGTAGCACCGGAGTACAGCCCCGGGTTGATGCCGCAGAAGAGCACGGCCAGCCCGGGAGCGATCAGATCCGGGACCGTTCTTCCGACCGCCGCCGCGATCTCAGCCTTGGTCGGCTTGTGCTCCATTGTGTCCGAGTCTCCTGCTGGCGGCCTTGTATCTACCGATCTGCTGAATCTGTGGTCAATATCTGAGGTGCGACAGCTCGTTCGGCCTAGGGTCCTCGAGACCGTTCGTTAGCCTGGGCGTCGCACCGCTCCTTCGCCGAGAGCCCGGACAGTTGCGTGGGCCGTGTGCCCGCATCCTGCAAGGTGGGGCCGACGCGAGCCGTTCCTCGGAGGTGCCTATGTCGTTCATTGGAATCGATGTGGCCAAAGCGCAGCTCGAGTTCGCCTGCCGGCCCAGCGGTGAGACGGCGACCGGATCGAACGACGAGGCCGGGATTCACGCACTCGTGGCACGGTGCCAGGCCGCCACCGCCACGCTCATCGTGTGTGAAGC
Organism: Gemmatimonadales bacterium; assembly: GCA_013813675.1. Taxonomy (GTDB): domain Bacteria; phylum Gemmatimonadota; class Gemmatimonadetes; order Gemmatimonadales; family GWC2-71-9; genus CAVVWJ01. Next base: position 940 of record JACCRH010000261.1, on the reverse strand, counting down.
CACCGGCGGCTACGAGGCGGCGCTGGTGGCCGCGCTCGTGACGGCGGGGCTCCCGGTCGTCGTCGCCAATCCCCGCCAGGTGCGCGACTTCGCCAAAGCCACTGGGCAGCTGGCCAAGACCGATGCGATCGACGCGCAGATCCTGGCCCTCTTCGCCGAGCGGGTCCGGCCCGAGCCGCGACCGCTGCCCGATGCGGCGGCCCAGGCGCTCAACGCCCTGCTCACCCGCCGGCGCCAGCTCATCGGGATGCTGGTCGCCGAGCGGAATCGGCTGCTCATCGCCCCGCCCGCGGTCCGGCGGGACCTCCAGCAGCACATCCGCTTTCTCGAGCGCCGCCTGCGCGAGGCCGACGGCGATCTCCACACCGCCGTAAAGGCCAGCCCCGTCTGGCGCGTCAAAGACGACTTGCTCCAAAGCGTGCCGGGCGTGGGCCGGGTGGTCTCGCTCACGCTGCTCGCCGAGCTGCCCGAGCTCGGCCGCCTCGGCCACAAACAGATCGCGGCGCTGGTCGGCGTCGCCCCGCTCAACCGCGACAGCGGGACGCTCCGGGGCAAACGCCTGGTCTACGGCGGCCGGGCACCGGTCCGGGCCGTGCTCTACATGGCCGCGCTCGTGGCCAGCCGCCGCAATCCCGTCATCCGCACCTTCTACGAGCGGCTGCGCGCCGCCGGGAAGCCGGCCAAGGTCGCGCTCACCGCGTGCATCCGGAAGCTGCTCACGATCCTCAATGCCATCGCGCGGAGCGGCACGCCCTGGCAACCGACACGAGCGCTCGCGCACACTTGATTTTCAAGACAGTTGCTAACGACTGGCGCATCAGATTGGGATGAGAAGGCCAACCTCTGAGCGGCAGGCTACCGTTCAGCGGTCTCCTAAACCAGTGCACGGGCATGCTGCCCACAGCCCAGAGGTTGGCCCCATGACGACACGGTGGATGGC
>JACCRH010000230.1 GCA_013813675.1 Gemmatimonadales bacterium | reverse complement strand
GGGGAAGCTGCGACGCGAAAGGCCTCGCGGCGGCGATGGTCGCGGCGGCCGAGCGGCTGGCCGCCGCGGGCGAGCGCCGCGTGGGACTGCTGTTCGTGGTGGGCGAGGAGAACGGCTCCGACGGCGCCCGGGCGGCGGCGGACCTGGGCCCTCGCGGGCGGTTCCTCATCAACGGCGAGCCGACCGAGAACCGCCTCTCCGTGGGCCAGAAGGGCACGCTTCGGATTGACCTGACCGCGACCGGACGGGCGGCCCATTCCGCGTACCCCGAGGAAGGATCGAGCGCGATCGCCGGGCTGCTCGACACCATCGAGCGCATTCGCCGCCTGCCGCTTCCGCACGACCCGCTGCTGGGCCGGTCGACCCTCAACCTGGGTCTCATCGCCGGCGGCGTGGCGCCGAACGTGATCCCCGCTCACGCGGCCGCGCAGCTCCTGGTCCGCACCGTCGAGCCCACTGGCGCCCTCAAGACCGCGATCCGCGAACAGCTCGCGCCCGGCGTCACCGTCGCCTTCCCGGTGGAGCTGCCGTTCCACAAGGCGGGTGGCGCACCGCCCGGGTGGGAGACCACGGTCGTGAGCTACGCCAGCGATCTCCCGTTCCTCGCGGCCTGGGGCGAGGGATACCAGATGGGGCCGGGCACCATCCGCGTCGCCCACACTGCGGAGGAGCACATCCTGAAGGCCGACCTGTTCCGCGGCGTCGACCTCTACGTCCGGCTGGCCACCGACCTGCTCGCACGCGAGGCGCCATGAGCGCGAAGATCCCGGTCTGCATCCTCGGTGCCACCGGCACGGTGGGCCAGAAATTCGTCCGGCTGTTGGCGGGCCATCCGTGGTTCGAGGTCGCGGCGGTGGCCGCCTCGTCCGCCAGCGCGGGCCGGCGCTACGGCGAGGTGGTTCGCTGGCGGGAGCAGTCGGAACTGCCGCCGGGGATCGCCGGCCTCACCGTCCAGCAGTGCGCGCCGCCTCTCGCCGGCGCGGTCGCGTTCTCCGCGCTCGACGCCGAGGTGGCGGGGCCGATCGAGCAGGCGTTCGCCGAGGCCGGCGCGTTCGTCGTCACCAACACCCGCACCCACCGGATGGAGCCCGACGTTCCCTTGCTCATTCCGGAGGTCAACGCCGAGCACCTGGCGCTGATCGACAGGCAGCGGCAGAACCGTGGCTGGCACGGCGCGATCCTGGCCAATCCCAACTGCTCGACCGCGGCGCTCGCGCTGGCGCTGGCGCCACTGCACCAGGCATTCGGCGTCGAGAAGCTCTTCGTCTCCACCATGCAGGCGGTGTCGGGAGCAGGCTATCCCGGTGTCGCCTCTCTCGACATCCTGGGCAACGTCATTCCACACATCGGCGGGGAAGAGGAGAAGATCGAGCGCGAGAGCCGGAAGATCCTCGGCAGGCTCGGTCCCGGCGGGGTGGAGCCGGCTCCCTTCCCGGTGAGCGCCCACACCAACCGGGTGGCCGTGGTGGACGGGCATCTGGAGACGGTATCGGTCGGCTTCGGCCGGCGGGTGGCACCGGAGGAGGCGATCTCGGCGATGCAGGATTTCCGGGGCTCGCCCTGCGTGGCCGGCCTGCCGTCGTCCCCCGATCCACCAATCGAGGTGGACGTCCGCCCCGACCGCCCGCAGCCGCGGCTCGACCTGGAGCGGGGCGGCGGCATGGCGGTGACGGTGGGGCGGGTCCGTCCCTGCCCCATTCTCGACCTCCGCATGGTGCTGCTGGGACACAACACGGTTCGGGGCGCCGCCGGGCAGGCGGTCCAGATTGCCGAGCTGCTGGTGGCCGACGGCCGCCTCGGCGAGCGGCCATGATCGTCTGTAAGTTCGGCGGCACTTCGGTGGCGGACGCCGCCGCGATCCGCCGTCTGGTGGCGATCGTGGCAGACCGCGCCGGCGAACGCCCGCTCGTCGTCGTGTCGGCGTTGGCGGGGATCACCGATGGCCTGCTCGGCCTAGTGGCGACCGTGGACGGCGGTGATGCGGAGGCGACCGATCGGGCGATCGATGCGCTGGTCCGGCGGCACGAGGCCGTGGCCGCGGAGCTGCCCGGCGCCGAGTCGGCCGCCAAGTCGGTGAGGGCGGACGCCGAGGGGCTTCGATCCTCGCTCTCCGGCGCGCTCGGCCGAGGGCTTCGGGCAGGGGAGATCGACGCTCTCGCCGGCCACGGCGAACTGTGGAGCTCGAGACTGGTGGCCGGCGCGATGAGCGGCGCGGGGCTGTCGCCTGTCTGGATCGACATCCGGCCGATCATGGTGAACCGACGACCGCTTCGGGCGAGCCTCGCCCTGCGTCCCTGAGCTCGACCGCCGCGCCCGCGATTGCTTCGGCGCCCTGCTCGACGACGGGCTGATACCGGTGACCCAGGGATTCATCGGCGCGACGGCCGACGGCGCGCCCACAACCCTGGGGCGCGGTGGGTCGGACTTCACGGCCGCGCTGCTGGGCGCCGCGCTCGGCGCGGGGCGGGTGGAGATCTGGACCGATGTGAACGGTCTCATGACCGCCGATCCGCGGATCGTGCCGGGCGCCCGGACCCTTGCGGCCGCGAGCTACGACGAGGCCGCCGAGCTGGCCACCTTCGGCGCCAAGGTGCTCCACCCCACCACCGCCATGCCGCTGGTCCGGGCGGGGATTCCGATCGTGGTGCTCAACTCGACCCGGCCGGAGCTGCCGGGGACTACGATCGAGCCGTCGGCCGAGTTGGAGCGAGTGGGCGACTCACCGATCCGCTCGATCTCCTGGAAGCGGGGCATCACGGTGATCAACGTACGGGCCCCGCGGATGCTGGGCACCTACGGCTTTCTGCGGTCGATGTTCGAGATATTCGAGCGGCACGAAGTAGTGGTGGACGTGCTGGCCAGCGGCGAGGTCAGCGTGTCGCTCACGGTCGAGGACACCTCGCGGATCGCGCCGGTGATCCGGGACCTGTCCGAGCTGGGCGAGGTCTGGACCGACGACGGCCGGGCGATCGTCTCCGTGGTGGGCATCGGGCTCCGCGG
>JACCRH010000219.1 GCA_013813675.1 Gemmatimonadales bacterium | reverse complement strand
TCCGGTCAACCTCGAGTCGCTCGACGGCTCCGGCCGGGTGCGGCTGGCGGGGACCATCCCCTCGGATTCGGCGGGCGCGATGGCGCTGGAGGTCGTCGGCCTCGACCTCAGCGATCTCTACGGCCTGCTGCAGCGCGACACCACCGGGGTGGACGGCGAGCTGGGAATGAGCCTCGACATCGGGGGCACCACGCGCTCGCCGACCTTCCGCGGCACGGCCCGGCTCGGGGAAGGACGCTTCGGCGATTTCCGCGCGCCCTTCGTGCTGAGCGTGCTCAACTATGCGGCGCGGCGGCTCGACGCCAATCTCAACCTGTGGCGCACCGGCGAGAAGATTCTGGAGATCGAGGCCCATCTGCCGGTGGATCTCGGACTCACCGGCGTGGAGCGGCGGCGGGTGGACGGCCCACTGCGAGTTCGCGCCCAGGCGGACAGCGTGGACCTGGGAATCATGGAGGCGCTGACCCCGGCGATTCGGCGGGTTCAGGGCCGCCTCGCGGTGGACGTGGAGGCCGAAGGGACCTGGGACGCCCCGCGACTCCGGGGCAGCGTGGCGATCCGGAATGGGAGCATGGAGGTTCCCGGCCTGGGCGTCCGGTTCGGCTCGGTAGCGGGCGGCGCGGTGCTGCAGGGCGATTCGGTCCTGCTGCGAGACCTCCGGATCACCAGCGGCGGCGGTGACCTCGTGGTGGGGGGCGCCATCCGGCTGGAGGACCTGTCCCGGCCGGTGTTCCTGCTCGATCTTCGCGCCTCGCAGTTCCTGGCCATGGACGTGCGCAACTTTCTCACCCTCACCGGCACCGGCAACCTGTCACTGCGGGGTCCGCTGCTCGGCGCGACTCTCACCGGCGACCTGACGGCCAACAGCGGCGTGCTGTATTTCGCCGACCTGATCAACAAGCGGGTCATCGATCTCGACGACCCCACCATCGCCGACCTGGTGGACAGCAGCCTGGTCCGCTCGGCGGATCTCGGCGGGAAGTTCCAGAACCGGTTCCTCGATTCCCTCAGGATGGATGGCCTTCGGGTGACGATCGGCTCCGACGTGTGGCTCCGCTCGGCCGAAGCCAACATCCAGCTCGACGGCGAGGCCCGGGTGAGTAAGGTGGGACGGGAATACCAGCCGATCGGCACCTTGCAGGCGCCGCGGGGGAGTTACACCCTCAAGATCGGTCCCGTCACCCGCGACTTCGCGGTGACCCGGGGGGAGGTGCGCTACATCGGGACTCTCGACGCCGTGCTCGACATCGAGGCGCGACACACGGTGCGGTCGGTTCGCGGCGAAGACATTCCGGTGATCGCCAGCATCGAGGGGACGCTCTACGCCCCCAAGCTCAGGCTGGAAAGCACGCTCCGGCCGCCGATCTCGGAGACCGATCTGGTCTCCTACCTGATCACCGGCTACCCGGCCAACGAGGCCACGGCGATCGGCGGCGCCAACGCGCTGGAGACTGGCCTGGCCTACCTCTCGAGCGCGCTCGGCAGCGAGCTGGAGCGCACCCTCATTCAGGACCTCGGCGTCCCCATCGACCTGATCGAGATCCGGCCGGGCACCGCGACGGCCGGCTCGGTCTCGCCGACCCAGCTCGCCGCCGGCTGGCAGCTCGGGCGCAAGACCTTCGTCACCTTCAACGCCGGCTTCTGCCCCGACTTCAGCCAGCTCAGCACCCGCAATCTCGGCGCGGGTCTGGAGTTCCGGTTCAGCAAGGAGTGGCGGCTCCAGAGCGCGGTCGAGCCCACCATCCAGCGCTGCGGGAGCACCGCGGTCATCCCGCTCGACTCCAGAAATCGGTACCAGGTGGGCTTCGACATCCTGTGGGAGCGCGAGTTCTGAGATGGCCCGCGTGCTGCTGATCACCAACCCCGCGGCGGCCCGGACCCAGCCCAGGGCGGTCGACGCGGTGATGCGCGCGCTTCGCGGCGCCGGCTGGACGGCCGAGGTGCTGGCCACCGGCGGGCCGGGCGACGCCCGCACGCTCGCCGAGTACGGGGTGCGGAACGGCGTCGACGTGGTGGCGGTGTTCGGTGGCGACGGGACCGCGATGCAGGCGGCGGCCGCGCTGGTCGGCACCGACGTCGCGCTCGGCGTCATTCCAGGCGGCACCGGAAACCTCCTGGCCGGCAATCTCCGCATCCCCACATCGCCGGAGCGCGCCGCCCGCACGCTCCTCGCCGGCAAGACTCGGCCCTTCGACCTCGGCCGGATGGAGCGGCTCGGCGGCGCGCAGTACTTCGCCGTGGCGTGCGGTGCTGGCTACGACGCCCGGGTCATGGCCGGGACCCTCTCGGAGCACAAGCGCCGCTGGGGCATGGCCGCCTACGTGGCGACCACGCTCCGGCTCATCACCGAGATCCGCAGCACCACCCACCTCATCACCATCGACGGCGTGGAGTACGACGCGGAGGCCTCCATGGTGCTGGTGGCCAACTGCGGGGAGGTCATTCCCCCGCTGATCCGGCTGCGCGCCGGGATCCGCCCCGACGACGGTCTCCTGGACGTGGTGGTGATGCGGGCCAACAGTCTGGGGCAGAGCCTCCGGGCCGTCTGGGCCCTGCTGCGCGACGCCCCGACTGCGGAGGGGGAGGAAACCTTCGTGGGCTATGCCCGGGGGCGGGAGATCCGGGTGGAGACCGACCCGGTTCAGCCGGTCCAGCTCGACGGCGAGCCCGGGGGCGAGACGCCGTTCACGGTCAGCGTGGTGCCCGGGGCGATCAAGATCATGGTGCCGTGAGGCATGGCGCGAAGTCGTGGACTGTTTAATTTCTAGGCGGGTACTCCCTTCATTGTCATCCTGAGCGGAGCGAAGGAGCCATAATCAGAGTCATGCCCCTCTTCGCTCCGCTCAGGGTGGCTGCACTTCCGAGGTCCTCCGCATGGCGGGATCCGTTCTCCTCATCGACGACGACGTCGATGTTCTGCGCAGCATCGGCAACTACTTCGAGCGGCTCGGGTACGAGGTCACCCGGGAGCTGAGCGGTGAGGCCGGGCTGGCGACGTTCGACCGGCTCCGACCCGAGGTGGTCATCCTCGACCTCCTGCTGCCGGGCATGAACGGGATGGAAGTGCTGGAGAGCCTCCGACAGCGCGACGCGGCGGTCATCCTGCTCACCGCCGAGGCCGACGTCTCCATCGCCGTCCGCGCGATGCAGTTGGGTGCCGAGAACTTTTTGACCAAGCCGGTGGACATGGAGCACCTGGCCGCCGCTACCGCTCGGGTGGCCGACAAGGCGCGGCTGCGCCGGATCAACGAGGTGCTCCAGGTCCAGAGCGCTCCGGGGCACGGGCTCGATTCGCTGGGCAACTCGTCGGGCATGCAGGACTTCGCCCACCAGGTCGGTCTCCTCGCCCAGAGCGAGCGCACCACGGTGCTGCTCAACGGCGAGAGCGGTACCGGCAAGGGCTGGGTGGCGCGGATGATTCACGACCTGAGCCCCCGCTCGAAGGCCCCCTTCGTCGAGGTCAACTGCGCCGGACTCAACGCCACCTTTCTGGACTCCGAGCTGTTCGGCCATGAGAAGGGAGCCTTCACCGACGCCAAGGACCGGAAACAGGGACTGTTCGAGATCTCCGACCGGGGCACGATTTTCCTCGACGAGATCGGCGACCTCGCGCCCGAGCTCCAGCCCAAGCTGCTCAAGGTTTTGGAGACCAAGACCTTCCGCCGCCTGGGCGGGACTCGGGAGATCACGGTGGACGTGCGGCTGATCGCGGCGACCAACAAGAATCTGCAGAGCGAGGTCGAGGAGGGGCACTTCCGGGAGGATCTCTACTATCGCCTGAGCGTCATGCCGCTCACCCTGCCGGCCGTGCGGGAGCGCTCCCGGGAGGACCGGCTGTCGCTGATCACCCGCATTCTCTCGGACCTGCTGAGCGAGCTGCCCGAAGGGCCGCCCACCCTCTCGAGCGAAGTCCTGGAGCGTCTCCTCGCGTACCCCTGGCCGGGGAACGTTCGAGAGATGCGGAACGTGTTGGAGCGCGCGCTCATTCTGGGCCGGAGCCAGCCGGCGGTGAGCGTCGAGCACCTTCCCGGCGAGTTCCGCGCCCGTCCCGGCATCGGCGACCGGCGGCACACGCCGCTCAGCCTCGAGGACTTGGAGCGGCAGCACATCGAGCGGACGCTGAAGCACCACACGGGAAATCGGACCCGGGCCGCCATCGAGCTGGGGATCTCCCGCGCCACGCTGATCAACAAGATCAAGCGGTACAACCTGACCGCGTGAGGGCGCCGATGGCGGAACTCCAGGAGCACGATGCGATGACCTGCCGCGCCTGCGGCCGGGAGGAGCGTGCGTCGGAGGGCTACCCCTGCACCAACTGCGGGACCTTTCTCTGCCTGATCTGCAGCTTCCGGGGAGTGACGCTCTGTGCCGCGTGCGAGGCGGGAGGGCAGCAGGGCGGAGCGCCCGGCCCCGACGGCAGTGTCTCCTAGCCCGACGTCTTCCTGATCCGGCCCCGCCCCGTCGCTGCCCTTTCGGCCCGCTGACATGTTCGTCATCGTCCGCGCCGCGATCGCGCCCATCACCGTCCAGCCCAGCCTGCGGGCCGAGCAGGTGAGTCAGCTCGTCCTGGGCGAGACCGCCACGCTGGAGGAGCGCGCCGGTGACTGGCGCCGAGTCCGCTGCGACCACGACGGATACTCGGGATGGATCCACGCGGGGTACCTGCTCGAGAGCGACGGTGTGGCCGCCCAGCGCTGGCGGCGTGACGCGAGCGGCTGGAGCTTCGGCGCCACGCTCGCGGCCGAAGGCCAGCGGGTGCGGCTGCCGCTGCGCGCACGGGTGGCGCTGGACGATGGCAAGGTGCGGCTTCCCGATGGGCGCCGGGCCGAACTGGTCGAGGGCCATCTGGTCCAGATGGGCGACGTGACCGCCGCCGCCCGCGCCCAGCCGCCGGAGCGCTGGGCGCTGGAGTGCTTCGACGGCGCGCCCTACGAGTGGGGCGGGGTGACTCCGTGGGGGGTGGACTGCTCCGGGCTGGTGCAGACCACGTTCGCCGCGCGGGGCGTGGCGTTCCCCCGCGACGCCGCGCTCCAGGTAGACCTGGGGGAGGTGGTCCAGCCGGGCGCCCACCGGCCGGGCGATCTCCTGTTCTTTCGCGGCGACGGGGGCGACCGCATCACCCACGTCGCCTTCGCGGCGGAGGCCGACACGCTGATCCACTCGACCGTCTCTTGCGGCGGCGTCCTGGTGGAGCCGTGGCTCCCCGGCACCCGCGCGGCCGTGCTCCGGGAAAGGCTGGTCGCCGTGCGGCGGCTGGAGCAGCGATGAGCGTGTCCGGGCGCAAACTGGTGCTGTTCGACGTCGACGGCACGCTGCTCCTCACCGCGGGCGCGGGGCGGCGCGCCATCGTCGCGGCGCTCGGCGCGGAGGTCGACGATCCCAGGGCCTTCGAGGGGATCCGGTTCGACGGCAAGACCGATCCGCAGATCGTGTCGGAGCTGCTCGAGGCGGCCGGCCAGGTCGAGCCTCGGGAGTCCGAGCGGGTCCGCCGGCTCTGCCACCGCTACCTCGGGCTGCTGGCCATCGAGCTGGATCGCTCCACCACTGGCACCACACTGATGCCCGGGGTCGAGCCGCTGCTCGACCGCCTGGAGGCTCGCCCGGGCGTGGTGCTGGGTCTGCTCACCGGCAATCTGGCGGAAGGGGCCGCGCTCAAGCTCCGCTCCGCACGGATCAATCCCTCCCGCTTTCGCCTCGGTGCCTATGGGTCGGACGCTGGTCACCGGGCTGCACTTCCCGGGATCGCCGCCCGCCGGGCGGAGCCTTTTTTCGGACGGATCCCCCGGGGCTCCGAGGTCGTCATCATCGGAGACACTCCCGCCGACATCCAGTGCGGTGAGGCGATCTCGGCGCGCGCGGTGGGCGTCGCTACCGGATCCTATTCGTCGAGCGACCTCGCCGCGTGCGGCCCGCATGCGGTATTCGAGGACCTCTCGGACACCGAGCGGGTAATGGAGGCGATTCTTCGGTGAGCGTCGGGTACCCAAGGGTCACCAATACGGTGTTGTCATGAAGAGTGTCACCAGGAAAGTGTCACCAGGAGAAGTGTCACCAGGAGAAGTGTCACCAGGAAAGTGTCACCCTGAGCGCAGCGAAGGGGGCATGCCCCGAGTGATGGCTCCTTCGCTGCGCTCAGGATGACAGGGGAGCCGGTGCACCAGGTGCACCAGGAGCGGGAGCCGATGCACCAGGTGCACCAGGAGCTGGAGCTCAAGGCCGTCGTGCCCGATCCTGACGCGGTTCGCGCGCGGCTCCTTGCCGCCGGGGCGATGCGGGGGTTCATCGGCCGGATGACCGATCTCCGATACGACCGCGCGGGCGAGCTGGCCTCGCGCGACGAAGTGCTGCGGGTGCGGACCCTCGATCATCCCGACGGGACCGAGGCCATCCTGACCTGGAAGGGCCCCACCATGCTGTCGCCGGACGGATACAAGTTGCGCGAGGAGATCGAGCTGCCAATCTCGCGGCCGTCCTCCGATCCCGGCCGGCTCCTCGTGGCGCTGGGATACCAGGCAGTCCACGCCATCGAGCGTGAGGTCGAGGTCTACCGGCTTGCCGGGGCCGCCGTGCGGCTGGAGACCTACCCTCGCATGGACGTGCTCCTGGAAGTCGAAGGAGCGCCGGCCGCGATCGAGCGCGCCATCGCGGCGAGCGGCATCCCCCGGCACCAGTTCACTGCGGAGTCGCTGGCCGGGTTCGTCCGACGATACGAAATGCGGACCGGCCGGCCCGCGGTGCTGGCGACGAGCCACCTGCCGGCGGCGGGCATCGGGAACCGGTGATGCCGCAGACCGGCGCGCCCCGCGAAATCTGGGAAGTCCCGGAGCTGGGTCCGTCACTCGGCCGGCTGGGCGATCCTCCGCCGGGCGCCGGCGCCGGACCCCCGGGCGCCCGGCTGGATGATCTCCGGCTCCGGCTGGTGACCGGTGTGTTCGAGCTGGCCGGGGCCGGCCGCGCTTTCGCCGCGGCGGGAGATCCCGACGGCGCCATGGCCTCGCTCAGCCGGGTGGCCTGGCTGGCGCTGTGGGAGAAGGCGGTGGCCGCGTCGGCCGAGCGGGTGGCGGCGGCGGTCAACGCCCGCTTCGAAGAGGCTGCGGCGGAGTCACGATACCCGCGGTGGCGCTTGCGCACCTGCCTGCTCACGCCCGACGACACCCGCGCCATCGCGGCGCGACTCGGCGGCGGTGGCGGCCCTTTCGTCACGGCGCTCGACGAGCTGGAGTTCGCCACCCACGGAGCCGCGGCGCATCGCGATCGAGAGCGCCACGCCGGGGCCGCCTGGCGCTCGGCGCTCACTGCCGCGGCCCGCCGGCTGGAGGCCGCCTGGCTCGCACTGGAGCAGAGCGCGGCGGCGGAGCAGCTTCGCTGGCAGGTGGACGTCGAACAAGTCCGGGCATGGCACCTGCCCCGTTGGCCGCTCTGGCTGCTCACCGCGATCACCCTCGGGGCCGCGACCTATCTGGGGCTGGTGCTCGGCGGGTATGTGCCAGTGCCGCCCGCGCTCGTGGGCTTTGCCCAGCTCTGGTGGAGCGCCTGGTGAGCGTCGTCGGGGTGGGCATCGATCTGGTGGACCTGGAGAGGATCGCCCGGATGCTGGAGGACAAAGGCGAGCACGCGATGGGGCGGCTCTTCACTCCGGAGGAGCGGGCCTACCTCGCCACCCGACCCGACCCGACCGGAAACGCGGCCGCTCGGATCGCGGCGAAAGAAGCGGTGTACAAGGCGATGCAGGCGCTTCCCGGCGCGCGGGCAATCGGCTGGCGGGACATCGAGGTCACCCGGGACCCGGAGGGGCGTCCGGCCATTCGGCTGCACGGGCTCGCTGCCCGGCTGGCGGACGAAGCCGGAGGGGTGAAGGTCCAGGTCTCGCTCACCCACTCGGCGCTCTCGGCGGGGGCGGTAGCAGTGGTCAGTGCGGCCCCCCCCACCGCCGAGTTCTCGATACACCGCTGTGCGGCTAAAGTCGCTGTGTGCGGCCGGGGCGGTGCACGCCGCCGCGCTAGCCAAGCAACTCCCTCACCCGCCTCGCCAGCACATCCGGCGTAAACGGCTTCTGCACGAACGCACTAGGCGGTCCCAGGCCCCGCAGCGTCATCTCGTCGTCGGTGTAACCCGACAGGAACAGGATCGGCAACCCGGGCCGCTCGACCGCCAGCCGGCGGGCCAGCTCGGTGCCGCCCATCTCCGGCATCATCACGTCGGCGATCACCAGGTTGACGGCGCTGTCGAACTCGGAGAGCCGCATCAGCGCCTCCCATCCGTGCCCCGCCTCGAGCACCCGGTAGCCCTGCTCCTCCAGCGCCGCCTTGGCGAACAGCCGGAGCGGCTCCTCGTCCTCGACCAGCAGGATGATCCTCGAGCTGCGAGTGGCGCTGGGGGCGCCCGGGCCTCCCGCGCCCGACTCCGCCCTCGCCATCGGCAGATAGACCCGCACCGTGGTGCCCCGGCCCGGCGCGCTCTCCACGTCGATGTGACCCTCGCACTGCTTGACGATGCCGTACACCGTGGCGAGTCCGAGACCCTGCCCCCGCCCCAGCCCCCGCTCCTTGGTCGTGAAGAAGGGCTCGAAGATCGAGGGCAGGGTGTCGGGGTCGATCCCGGTGCCGGTGTCGCGCACCGTCAGCATGACGTAGTAGCCGGGAGGCAGCTCGGGGCTGGCGCGGGGGTCGAAGTCGGTGACCTGCTCGTTCACGGTCCCGATCGTGAGCCGGCCGCCGTCGGGCATCGCGTCGCGCGCGTTCACCACCAGGTTCATGATGACCTGTTCCAGGTGCCCCGGATCGGCCCGCACCAGGCCGATGGAAGGGGCCAACACCGTCACCAACGCGAGATCGTCCCCGATCAGCGGCGGGAGCAGCCGGACCAGGTTCCCGACCAGCCGGTTCAGGTCTACCGGCCCCGACTCCGCGGCATGGCGGCGCCCGAAGGCGAGGATCTGCCGGGTGAGCCCCGCGGCCCGCTCGGATGACTGGCGGATCTCCTCCAAACCTTCGCGCTGAGAATCGCCCGGTCGCAGGTCACGCAGCAGCAGGCTGGTGTAGCCCTGGATCGCGGTGAGCAGATTGTCGAAGTCGTGGGCGACCCCTCCGGCGAAGCGGCCCAGCACCGCCATCTGCTGCGCCTGGGCGAGCTCGCGCTCCAGCCGCTCGCGGGCGCCGATGTCCCGCGCGGTCATCACGATGCGTTCCGGCCCCGACCAGTTCCTCGGCGGACTGAGAATCGCCTCCACGCTCCGCCAGCTGCCGTCCACATGCAGCAACCGGAACGCGATCGGCTCGCCGGGCGCCGGCCCGACCGGTGTCGCCCGACAGGCGGCCAGGACCGCCTCCGCGTCGTCGGGGTGGACGAACTCCGCAAGCGGCCGCCGGACCATCTGATCCATCGGCCAGCCGAGGAATCGGTACAGCGAAGGGCTGGCGAACCCGATCTGCCAATCGGTGTCCAGGGTGAGAATCAGGTCGGAGGAGTGTTCCAGGAGCAGCCCGAACCAGTCCTGCCGCTCCTGGTAGGTGGCCCCCAGGGTCTTGAGTCTCGCCGCCATCTGGGCGACGGCGTCGGCCACCACGCCGAGGTCGTCGTGCCCCCGCACCCCCGCCCGCGCCTCCAGATCGCCGGCAGCCATTCGGCGGGTGGCGGCGATCAGGCGCTCCCCCCTCCTCGCCCGGTCGCGCTCCAGCCAGAACCAGGCGGCAATGCAGAGAGAGAAGAACCCCAGTATCCCGTAGGTGTACGCGGTCTCGTTCACGGTGACTCTTTCAATTCCGACCAGCGGACTCTAGTTTAACCCGGACTTCTCCAAAACCGGGTGAAAATGATTTTCATCGGTGCCGGACTGCCGATTCTCCTTTCGGTCCTCGCTCCCCTCCAGCCCCAACAAACTGTCCCGTCACAGGATCCGGGCGCCATCGTCCGCCGAGTGGCGGCCAGCTCCATCCTTGCCGCCCAGGAATATCGGATCGGCGTCGTGGACGGCCAGGTCGTGGCCCCTGCGGAGGTTGAAGAGGCGCGGCTGTTTCTGGAAGAGGCTCGCCGTTCCGCCGGGGGCCTTCCCCCCGATCCGGCCAGCCAACCTGGCGCCACCCTGGATTCGCTCCTTGCGCTGGTGAAGCGACTCGGTCCGCCGGAGACGCTGGACGCCCGGGTTCGCGACCTGGCGGCCGGCCTGTCGGCGCGGTACGGCGTACCGCTGGACGAGCTGCCGGCGCGTCCGCCCGACCTGGTTCGGGGCGCCGAGGTATATCAGGCCAACTGCTCGGGCTGTCACGGCGATCTCGGCCGTGGTGATGGAGCGATGGCTGCCGGATTGGATCCCGCTCCTTCCAATCTGGCGGACTGGCCAGCTCTGAGAGATCAGTCGCCGCTCGACTTCTACCGCCGGGTCAACATCGGTGTCGTCGGCACCGCGATGCCTGCCTTTGAGGATCGCCTGCCGCCCCGGGACCGTTGGGCCGTGGCACTCTATGCCTCGACCCTCAGGCTCCCTCCCGCGTCAGGCGAGGCGCCCGGGGAGCTGAAGAACTTCGCTGCCACCGGCAAGATGTCGGACTCGGAGCTGCTCGACTCGCTGGGGACGGCGCAAGACGGCTCGGGCGGCGGCCTTGTCTGGCTGTCGGCTGTCCGCTCCCATCAGGCCCAGTCCACCGCGGCCGGCGATGTGCTCACCCAGGTGCGCGGCGAGGTCGATTCCGCCGCTGCATTGGCTCGGATCGGCGATCCGGGGGCAGGCGCCATGACCCTCACCGCGTACATGACCTTCGAGCAGGTGGAGCGCGAGCTTCGGGCCAAGGACGCCGGACTGGCCGCCGAGCTGGAGGGTGAGTTTGCCGCGCTGCGCGCCGCCGTCGCGCTGGGCGCCGGACCGGATCTCGATGCGGTGCGGCTCCGGCTCACCGAGGCGCTGGACCGGGCGGCGAACGCGCTCGGCGAGGGTCTGTCTCCGGTCAATCTCTTCATTCAATCCTTCGTGATCATGCTCCGCGAGGGACTCGAAGCCATCCTGATCGTCGGCGCGCTCACGGCCTTCCTCGCCAAGATGGGCGCCGCCGACCGCCGGCGCCATGTCAACGCCGGCGTGCTCGCCGCGATCGTCGCGAGCCTGCTCACCGCACTCGCCCTGGAGACGGTCTTTCATCTCTCGCCGGCCCACCAGGAGGCGCTGGAGGGACTGACGATGGTGATCGCCACCGCGGTCCTCTTCTACGTGAGCTACTGGCTGCTGAGCAAGATGGAAGTGGTGAAGTGGAGCCATTTCGTCACGAGCAAAGTGCACCACGCCGTCACCAGCGGGTCCGCCCTCGCGCTCGCCTCGGCCGCGTTTCTCGCGGTGTATCGCGAAGGATTCGAGACCGTTCTCTTCTACAAGGCGCTAGTCATCTCCTCCGGTCCTGCCCTGGGACTGGCCCCGATCGCCGCCGGCATGTTGGTGGGAGGGCTTCTGCTGGTCGCCGTCTACGTGGCGATGAACCGGTTTGGCGTCCGACTCCCGCTCAAGCCCTTCTTCGCGGTGACCAGCGCCTTTCTGTACTACATGGCATTCGTCTTCGCCGGAGCCGGGGTCGCCGAGTTGCAAGCGGGTGGATTCGTATCCCTGACGCCGGTCTCGTGGGCGCCAAGGATTCCCGCGCTGGGAATCCATCCCTCGGCCGAGACTCTGGCGGCGCAGGGCGTGCTGATTCTCCTCGCCCTGGTGGCGGTGGTCTGGACCTTTGCCCTGGAGCCCCGCCGCGCGCTGGCGGCGGAGCGTCGCCGGGCGGGCGAGGCGGTGGCGTGACGGCTACGGCCGACCTCTGCGACCGGTTCGGCGACCGGGTGGAGGTGGCCGAGGCGGTGTTCCAGGATTTCGGTGGGAGGCCGGCCTTTGCCGGCGCGATCGAAACCCTCCGGGTCTTCGAGGACAACGCGCTGATCCGGACAGTGCTGGAGGCCGACGGCAAAGGACGAGTGCTGGTGGTGGACGGCGGCGGATCGCGGCGCTGCGCGCTGGTCGGCGGCAGGCTCGCCGTGCTGGCGGCCAGCAACGGCTGGAGCGGACTGGTGGTAAACGGCTGCGTCCGGGATGTAGGCGAGATTGGCGGCGTGGCGCTGGGCGTCAAGGCGCTCGCCCCCTGCCCGAAGCCGCCCTCCAAAACCGGCGCCGGGGAGCAAGGCGTCCCGGTGACCTTTGCCGGGGTGACGTTCACGCCCGGTCACCTGCTGTGGGGAGACCGCGACGGCCTGGTGGTGGGCGAGCCGGGACTGTCCTTCGACTGAGGCTTTCCCACTCACCAGTTGCAATGACAAAGGGCCCGCCGACGAATCGGCGGGCCCCTTGGTCTAGCGGTGGTAGATCGCCCCCTGAGTATACGAAGACAAGCCGATGTGCTCGCTTCACCCTTCTTCGACCTACCACTTGCGACAGAAGCCTCTCAGCTTCTCGGCCATGATATA
>JACCRH010000208.1 GCA_013813675.1 Gemmatimonadales bacterium | reverse complement strand
TTCGAATTGCCGCCATCGTGAGCTTCCTCTTGAGCGGCGACTGGATCTGGCTCTACTGGCACCAGGTCGTCACCGGGTGGACGGCCCTCGCCCTGCTCTACGCCGCCCTGGTCTTTTCCCGCGGCCTTCGCTGGCGCCGGTGGTACCTGGCCGTGGTGCTCTTCCCTCCGGCGTGGGCCTACGTGGCGATCTACCGGCTCGACCACTTCCTCTGGGCGGCCGGTCCGGCGGTGCTCTTCCTCAGCCTCGCGACTCTCTGGACCGGCTGGGTCTTCCTCCAGTACCGGCGGCGGGTGGCCTCCAGTGGGGCGACGCTGCTGGCGGTGGCCTTCATGCTCTGGGGGCTGCACCACCTGGACTACCCGTTCCTCCGGGCCCGGGGCGCCTGGAATCCCTGGGGCTACTACATCGACATTCTCCTCACACTGGCGGTCGGCACCGGAATCCTGCTGCTGGTGCTCGACGACCTCAGGCGCGGCCTGGGCGCGCTCAGCGACCTCTCCGGCGATCTACAGCATGCTGGCCGGGAACAGGACGTGCTCGACGCGCTGCTCGCCCGGCCGCTCACCTTGGCGGCCGTGCGGGGCAGCGCGCTGTTCCTGGCCGAGGGCGGGAAGCCCCGGTTCGCCCGGGGCGCCGGGGTGTACCGCACCGGCTCCGATCCCCCGTCCGACGGTG
Source organism: Gemmatimonadales bacterium (assembly GCA_013813675.1). Taxonomy (GTDB): domain Bacteria; phylum Gemmatimonadota; class Gemmatimonadetes; order Gemmatimonadales; family GWC2-71-9; genus CAVVWJ01. Next base: position 4,068 of record JACCRH010000208.1, on the reverse strand, counting down.
CGGCCGGCCGCCTCCTGGCCCGCGCGCTGGCCACCGGCCTGCCGCAGGTCAGTGGCGATTGGAGCGACGGTTCGGCTGCCGGCACCACTTATCCCTATGCGGCGGTGCTCCCGCTGCTCCGGAACGACGCGGTGATCGGGGCGCTGGTTCTGGTGGGCGACGCGCGCGATCCCTTCACCGCGCTGGACGACCGTTTCCTCGTAGCGCTGGGGCAGCAGGTCGGCGCCGCACTGGAGAATGCCGACCTCTATCGCCGGCTGGAGACCCGCACCGTCGAGCTCGCGCGCCTCTCGGCCCGGATGGTGGAGCAGCATGAGGAGGAGCGGCGGCGACTCTCCCGTGAGCTGCACGACGAGACCGGCCAGGTGTTCTCCGCGGTCAAGATCGAGCTCGGCGTCATTCGCGATGGCGCGCCCCCCGCGCAGACCGCGCGGCTCGACCAGGTGCTCGGCCTGATCGACACCGGCATCCGAAGCATCCGAAACGTCACCAACGACCTGCGCCCGTCGCTGCTGGACGACCTGGGGCTGCTGCCCGCGCTCCGCTCGCTGGTCGCCGAGTTCAGCGAGCGAAGCGGCATGCGGGTAGGCCTGGTGGCCCCGACGGCGCTGCCGCTCCTCTCGGAGCCGGCCGAGCTGGCGCTCTTCCGCGCCCTGCAAGAGGCGCTCTCCAACGTGCTCCGGCACGCCCAGGCGCGATCGGTGGACATCGGGATCTCGGTCAATCGAGAAGGCGTCCTGCTGGAAGTGCGGGACGACGGCCGCGGAGGCGGCTCCGACGCCAGCCCCGAGCAGTTGCAGCGGTCCGGGCACATGGGGCTGGCGGGCATGCGGGAGCGGATCGGCGCGCTGGGCGGCAGCGTACGCTTTCAGAGCGAGCCCGGGGCCGGCGCCCTGCTCGAGGTGCTGGTACCGGCCGGAGAGGCGCACGGCCGGTGACGGACGCGCCGATCCGCGTGCTGGTGGCGGACGATCACGCGATCGTGCGGACCGGGATCCGGCACGTGCTGGAGAGCGAGCCCGGATTCAGCGTGGTGGCCGAAGCGTCCACCGGCGCCGAGGCGCTGGAGCTCGCCTCGAGCCTGCGCCCGGACGTGGCGGTGCTGGACATCTCGATGCCGGGCGACTCCGGACTCCGGGTCGCGGCCGAGCTGCGGCAGCGGTCGCCCGAGACCCACGTGCTCATGCTGAGCATGCACGACAATACCGAGTACGTGCTGGAGAGCCTGCGCGCGGGCGCGCACGGCTATCTGCTCAAGGACACGGCGGCGACCGAGCTGCGCGACGCGATCCGCGCGGTGCGGCGGGGGGAATCGTTCTTCAGCCCTCCCATCGCGAGCCGCCTGAGCGCCGTGCTCCGGGGTGACTCGGGCGAGTCCGCGGCCGGTGCGCTGGGACAGCTTACCCCTCGGGAGCGGCAGGTGCTGGCGGGGATCGCCCAGGGACAGACCAATCGCGAGATCGCGGTGCACCTGGGCATCGGTCACCGCACGGTGGAGTCCCACCGCGAGAGCCTGATGCGAAAGCTCGGAGTCCGGACCGTCGCCGGCCTCACCCGGCTCGCCCTGGAAGCGGGCTTGGTGGGACCGTAGGCCGCTATATTGGGTGCGATGAGCAAGGTAAAGACCGGCATCGTCATGATGAATCTGGGAGGCCCGGCGACGCTGGACGAAGTCGAGCCGTTCCTGCTCCAGCTCTTTGCCGACCGGGAGATCATCCAGCTTCCCTTCCAGAAGTGGCTCGGCCCCTTCATCGCGCGCCGCCGCACGCCCCGGGTCCGCGGCCTCTACGCCAACATCGGGGGCGGCTCACCGATCCTCGCCCACACCCGCGCGCAGGGCCGAGGAATGGTCGAGCGGCTCGACCGGCTCTCGCCCGAGACGGCTCCCCACCAGTTCTACGTCGCCTTCCGCTACGCCAAGCCCAAGAGCGACGAGGCCCTCCGCGCGATGCATGCGGACGGCGTCGAGCGCGCGGTGGCGTTCACCCAGTACCCCCAGTTCTCCTGCAGCACCACGGGATCCAGCCTCAACGAGCTGTGGCGCGCCGCCGGCCGGACCGGCCTGCGGGACGCGTTCCGGTGGAGCATCATCGATCGCTGGCCGGTCCATCCGGGATTCGTCGAGGCCATGGCCGACACCGCGCGCGAAGGGCTGAAGGAATTCGACCCCGAGGAGCGGGACCGCGCGGTGCTCCTGTTCAGCGCACACTCGCTGCCGCTCGACGTCATCGACCGCGGCGATGCCTATCCCCAGGAAGTGGGCGCCACGGTACAACGGGTGGTCGAGCGCCTCGGCGTGGTCAATCCCTATGTGCTGGCGTATCAGTCGGACGTGGGGCCGGTGCGGTGGCTGGGGCCCAGCACAGAACAGGTGATCCGGCGGCTGGGGGCGCGGGGAGAGAAGCGGGTGCTGGTAGTGCCGATCGCCTTTACCAGCGATCACATCGAGACGCTGTCGGAGCTCGACCGGGAGTATGGAGAGGTGGCGCACACGGTGGGGATCACCCAGTACAAGCGGGCCCCAGCCCTCAACGACCGCCCGCTCTTCCTCGACGCGCTCGCCGACATCGCGCGGGAGCACCTGGCGTCGGGCGAGGTGTTCAGCACCCAGTACCCGATGCGGTGTGCCGGCTGCACCAACGCTCAGTGCCGGAACGTGCTGAACCCCGCGGCCCGGGCCAGCCGGCGCGCGCGGGGCGAAAGGATCAAGTCCGCTACCGGCTGATCAGGGACCGGGAGCCGTCTCCGGCTTCCCGCCCGCCTCCCGAACCGTTCGGCTCACCGGGTAGAGCACTCGCCGGACCAACCGCTCGGCCATTTCCCGCACCACCCGCTGCTCCCGTTCCCCAAGATCACCCAGCTGGGCCAGCGCCGCGCCGGCCTCCTCTTCCGCCAGTCGCGCGGCCATCCGGTGGAGCTCGGCGAGGCGCGGAGCCGCTGTGCGTGCGCGCAAGGCGGTGTCGAGACGCTCCAGCTCCTGGTCCAGCACGTTGCGGGCATGATCGATGGCGGGAGACGCGAACCCTTCGACCGGGCAGCGCAGGCGCTGCAGATCGTCCAGGTCGAACAGCCGCAGACCGGGGACGGCGCGCGCCGACGGCTCCACGTTTCGCGGGACCGAGAGGTCGAATATCGCGAAGTCCCGTCCGGCGGGTCCCATGGCCTCCGCGAGGCGCGCCGCGCTGATCACCGGGCGATCGGCGGCGGTCGCGACGAAGACGAAACCAGCCGCGGCGAGGAGGGCGTCGAGCTCGTCCCACGCACCGGAGACGGCGCCCCAGGCGGAGGCCAGTGCGGCCGCTCGGTCGGGCCGGCGATTGACCAGCGCGGTGGCCGCCGTTTTCTGGTGCAGCGCCTTCAGCACTCCCTCGGCGACCTCGCCGGCTCCGATCACCAGCGCGCGCGCCCCGGCCAGGCCTCCCGAGACGGAGGCTGCGACGTCGACCGCTGCCGAGCTCACCGAGGCGGGGTGGCGGCCGAGCACGGTTTCCCGCCGCACCCGGCGACCCGCCACCAGGGCGGCCGATAGAATGGAATCGATGACCCGGTTGGTGGTGCCCGCGGCTCGCGCGACGTCGTAGGCCCGGCGCACCTGGCCCAGCACCTCGGTCTCACCCAGAATCTGGGAGTCGAGTCCGGCGGTCACCTCGAACAGGTGGCGCACCGCTTCGTGGCCGTCGAGCCGCAGGACCGCCTCGCCCAAGTCGGCGCCGCGGCCCAGGGCGAGATCCCGGAACCATGCCTCGAGGTCGAGGTCACCGGTCCAGTAGATCTCGCAGCGGTTACAGGTGGAGAGCAGCAGAGCGGTGCTGCCCGCCGCGGCCTGGCCCTGCAGCCAGGCCGCAACTTCGGCCGGGGTGAACGCGAGCCGCTCGCGCAACTCGATTCCCGAGGTATGATGGCTTACGCCAACGACATGGAATGATAGGTCCCGGAGCATGCCCCTAGGTTATGCCGTGGAGTCACGGACGGCAATCCGACATGAACCGGAGCGGGCTCCGTACGGTTACGGAGTCGGAGCCCGCCTGAGGGCTTCAGCCGGCGCGGACGGGAATTTCCCGGGGACGG
>JACCRH010000186.1 GCA_013813675.1 Gemmatimonadales bacterium | reverse complement strand
CGGACCGAGGGCTCGGGGTCGTAGCGCAACGCCAGATAGTGCTGCAACACGCGGATGGCCGTCGTGCGATGACCGGCCAGCGCGGCCGCCCGGCCTTCTTCGAGCAGGTGAGTCGAGAGGTATCTCGGATTCAATCCGCGGTAGCGCCGGTATGCCGCGGCCTCGGCCCGTGCCCAATCGCCTTGCGCTGCCCAGAGCCGCGCGACGATCACGTTCGACGCCTCGATCGCAGACGCGGTGACGCCGACAGGGTCAGCGGTCTGCAGAGAGTCCACCCGGGCCAGCCGTCGGCGCGCGTCGGGCAGCCGGGCAAGCGTGGCGTGCCAGGCATCGAGCAGGTCCGCGCACCGTTCGTGCTCCTCCGGATACTGGATCGCGCGGATCCTGGCCGCCGCACGGAGCCGGGTGATCGAGGCGGGCGCCGACCGCACATCCTCGTGGGCCAGTCGCCACTGCTCCAGCGTGCAGACGTCGTAATAGTAGGTGTGGAGGTCGGGATCGGACTCCGGCGGCCGCGGACTGGCGAGGCGCTTCTCGATTTTCCGCGCCGCCGACGACGCGGCGATGGTGTCGCCGCCCCAGTAGAGGGCATCATAGATCAGGGACCGCGGGCCTCCCCCAGGGTGGAAGTCACCGATCTCCCCCCCGGCCAACGCGTCGCGCGGGCGGCCGCGGTTGAGCGCGAGGTCGTGTGCCAGCAGGCGCGAGGGGCGGCGGATCCCCGGGATGCCCGGCTTACCCGGGACCCGAGCAGTCCAGGCGTCCAACGCTCGTTGCGCGTCCTCCACCCGCACCCCGCGCCCCTGGTTTGCCCAGATGATGCCCACCAGCAGCTCTGGACTCGCCGTGTCGAAGGCGGCGCGCAGCCGGGCCAGGCTGGCGCTGTCTCCCGACACTTCGGCCAGACCGAGGACAAATTTACCCGTGGACTTGCCGGTAGGATCGTGCCCGATGGCGAGCGTGAGGAGCCGGCGCACCAGCGCGGTGTCCCCTGCCTTCAGCCCCAGCTCGTTCAAGTGCATCAGGGGCTCGGCATTGGGATTCGTGGCCGTGAGCGAGTCCAGGGCCAGGGCGCGGAGAAAGGCATCCAGGGCTCGCTCATCGGCATCGGCGATGCCGTGCAGCTGGCCATCGTGATAGTACCGGTCGCCGAGCTGCATCCATGCCTCGGGGCTGTCGGGGATCTTCTTCACCGCCTCCTGGAGGTCCTTCAGCTCCCGGGCCTCGAGGAGGATCCGGTCCCGCCAGCTCAGGCGCTCCTTGGCCAGCTCGGCCAGCTCCATTCCCCGGTCGTGCTGGGATCCGTCCGACCAGCTCGATGCGTTGGCCAGCCCAAGCCCGGCGAGGGCAAAAGCCGAATCGTGTTCCAGCGCCCGATTGAAGTCTTCCACGGCTGTGCCCCATTGCCCTTCGCGGGCGGCCGCCCGGCCGGCGAGGTAGGCGCGGATGGCCGGAAGCGAGGCACTGGTAAGGCTGGCGAGCCGCTGCGACTGGAGTCCCGCGTCAAGCGCCAGAAGTTGACCAGCCAGGCGGTCCACCAGATACGGCAGGCTATCGTGCAGGCCGTCCACCGTCGCCTGTTGTTGGGTGCGCCCGGTCGCGACATCGAGCACGGCGGCGCTCACCACGACACGCTCCGAATTTCCGACGATGGTGCCGGTCAGCAGCCGCCCCGCACCAAGCCCTTTCGCCAGTTGCAGCGCCTCGACTTCCGGCAGGTCCGGCCGGTCCTCGGCCGCGGCACGCCAGCGCTGCATCACGCGGCGTGGGTCCACCGATCTGGTTCCGGTCTCATCGTTGAGCTTCGCCGCGAAGAGGTCCATCATGCCTTCGCGCAGATACGCCAGGCCGCTATCGCTGCTCGCGACTCGGAAGGGGGCGACCGCCACCAGGCTCCTGTCGGGAGCGGCCCCGGGCTTCGGCCACCAGTACAGAGCGGCAGCGACGGAGATCAGAAGCCCAGCGAACGCGATCGAGAACACTGCCGCGCGCCGGGTGCGGATCGGCCAGATGGCGGAGGTCGTCTCGACCGTTGCCTGGGATCCGCTCAGCGCCGCGGCGAACGCCCCAGCCGATCCGAATCGGTCAGCCGGTACCTTCTGCAGGGCCCGATAAATCGCCGACTCCACGGCGGGAGACACACCCGGACGCGCGGTCCTGACCGAGGGCACCGGATCGAGAGCATGTCGAGCCATGACGGCCCGGGGCGTCGTGCCGTAGAACGGCGGATCCCCAGCGAGCATCTCGTACAGGAGGCAGCCCAAGCTGTAGATGTCGGCCCGGGCGTCCACCGTGCTGGCGGTGGCCTGCTCCGGGCTCATGTAAGCCGGCGTGCCGAGCGAGAGCCCGGTCTGGGTCAGCTTCTCCCCGCCGGCGGCATCGAGGGCCTTGGCGATGCCGAAGTCCGCCACGAGGGCCTGCCCAGTGCCGAGCAGGATATTCTCCGGCTTGATGTCCCGATGGACCACTCCCTGCTCGTGGGCATAGCTGAGGGCCGCGGCCACTTCGACGGTGATGCGGAGCGCTTCCTCCATGCCAAGCTGCTTCTCACGGTTCAGCCGGTCGCGCAGTGACTCGCCCGGGACGTACGGCATGGCGTAGAACGGCCGCGTCCCGCCGCCCTGGTCTTCGGTAATGCCGGAATCGAAAAGGGAGAGGATGTTGGGGTGCTGGAGCCGGGCCGCGATGCCGATCTCCCGCAGAAAACGGTCGGGCCCGAGACTGCTGGCGAGCTCAGGGTGGAGGACTTTGAGCGCCACCAGGCGGTCATGCCGCAGGTCGCGCGCCAGGTACACCGTCGCCATCCCGCCACGGCCCAACTCCCGCTCGACCCGATAGCGGGAGCCGAACGCAGGGTAGGATGCCTCGAGCGCGGGGGCCGGACCGGGCCGCGGCACGGGCGAATCGTGCCGGGTCATGGATGCGGCGCAGCATGCGTCCACGGCGTTGTGAGCCGGTGCGTGAGCGCCTCCAATGCTGCGGTGAAAGTGAGCGGATCTAGAGTGCTATCAACGCCCCGCGGCGCCGCTATTTCCGCACCGCGAAGACTCTGGTTTCCACCGAGTCGCCTCCGAGAAACACGATCACCTTGTAGGTTCCCGGCTTCAGCCCCTTGGGCTGGGAGAGGTGGAACCCGGTGTTCTCCCCGGCCGGCCGGACAGGCTCGGAGGATTTCTGCAGTATCTCCCCGCTCTGTGACCGCCAGGCCGCCGTCAGCGTTCCGCCCTCGACAGCGCCCTCGGTCGCCACGGAGACATGCACAGTATTCTGGGGAGCGAACTGAAACGTGGGCTCGGTGATCCTGTTGCCGGGGCCGATCTGTCTCCCGATCATGACACTGGAGACCCGCAACTCGGTTGAGACGGCCGAGTCGGTCACGGCGTTTTTTTCTGCGGCGAGGCGGGATTCCTCAGAGCTGGAACAAGCAGCGGTGAGCGTGGCGACTATCGTCAGCGGCGCGGCGACCTGCGTGATGTAAGCCATGAACACCTCCGATCGATGTCAGGCTACTCCCTGCGGAAACCTTCAGAATCGTGGTCGGATCCTTCTCAACGCCCCGCCCCGTGGCACTTCTTGTACTTCTTCCCCGACCCGCAGGGACAGGGGTCGTTCCGCCCAACCTCGGGCACGGTCGCCGCGGCCTGGCGGCCGACCGGTCCGAGCGAGCTGCTGAGGGCCGGGGCCGAACCCCGTGAGACCTGAGCGACCGGCGGCTGAGGCGGCACCCGGGTCGCGCCACCGGTGAATAGGTCGTCCGCGCCCGAGGAGGCGGGCACCGGCTCCGTGACCGGCATCGAAGGCGTCGGGCGGCGGGCGGGCGGGCGGGGCGCTTCCTGCCGCGGCTGCTCCGCGCTCACCTGGATCTTGAGGAACCGCTCGGTGAGGGTGGACTGGATGTCCCGCATCAGGTCCTCGAACATCTCGAAGGCCTCGCGCTTGTACTCCACCAGCGGGTCCTTCTGGCCCCACGCCCGATACTGAATCGCGTTGCGGAGCTGGTCCAGATCGTATAGATGGTCCTTCCACCGCTCGTCGAGCACCGCGAGCATCACCTGGGAAAGGACCTGGCTGTCCACGTCGGGAATGCCGATCGTTTTCCCGAAGTCCGCCAGGTACTCCACCTTCCGCCGAAAGGCGTCCTCGCCCTCGGCCTTCACCACCTCCACGATCCGGTCGAGCGACGGGGTCGCCACCGGGTCGGTGACTGTCTCCGGGCCGACCAGGTACTGCAGCAACAGCGCCTCGCGGAGCCCGCCGCGGTCGTACTCCTCCGGCCGCTCGGCTCCCACAAAGAACATCGTCGTGGTGCGCTCCAGCGCGGCCTCGATCATCCGGCGCGCCTCGGCCTTCAGCTCCTCGCCCCGCTCCAGCGCGAAGAGCCGCAGCGAGTAGATCACCTCGCGCTGCTGGTTCATCACGTCGTCGTATTCCAACAGCCGTTTGCGCTGCTGGAAGTTCTGCAGCTCGACCCGCTTCTGGGCCTGCTCGATGGCCCGGGTCACCAGCCCCCCGGTGATGACCTCGTTCTCCTCCGCCCCGCTCTTGTCCATCCAGCGGGCGATGCGGTCGGAGCCGAACAGCCGCATCAGGTCGTCTTCCAGCGAGAGGAAGAAGATCGACTGGCCCGGATCGCCCTGGCGCCCCGACCGCCC
>JACCRH010000178.1 GCA_013813675.1 Gemmatimonadales bacterium | reverse complement strand
CCGCCGAGCAGGCGGTCCAGGCGAGCGCGGCGCTGTTCAGCGGGGAGCTCGACCTCGAGACGCCGCCCGAGATGCCGACCAAGTCGGTGGCGCGGACGGACGTGCTGGAGCGGCCGATCCTCGACGCGCTGCTCGCGAGCGGACTTGCCAGCTCGAAGGCGGATGCGCGTCGGGGGATCGAGGGGAGGGGGTACTACCTCAACGGGCAGGCGATCGAACGGGTGGACGCGACGCTGGGCGAGAGCGATCTCCACGGGCCGGCGGAGGAGCCGTTCGTCATTCTGCGGAAGGGAAAGAAGAACTACGTGCGGCTCGTGCTGTCGCCCTGAGCACGGGCGAATAGCTGATGGGCTGGCACGTCACGGAGCCACGGTGAGCGAACCGAGGGGCCCGGGAGGCTGGCCAAGCCCCGCCAACCCCAGCCTCCCGGGACCGCTCACTCCACTCGCACGGCACCCCAGATCAAAACGGCAGATCGTCGTCTTCCGAGTCGAGCGCCTCGGGGAAATCCTCGAACGACTGGTCCTTGCCCTTCGGCGCCGCGGTGGCGGCGGCCACCTTGTTGGCCGGCGTGAAGGATTCCGCCCCGTCGCTCTTGCCGCTCAGGAGGATGACTTCCCGCGCGGTGATCTCGGTGGTGTAGCGGGTCTGGCCCTCGCGGTCCTGCCAGGAGCGGTACTCGATGCTCCCCTCGACGTAGAGCTTGTCGCCCTTCTTGCAATAGCGCTCCGCCAGATCCGCCAGACTCGACCCCTTGTTGTTCCAGAGGATGACCCGATGCCACTCGGTTTTTTCCTGCTGCTCGCCGGACTGGTTTTTCCACCGCCGGCTGGTGGCCAGCGACAGAGTGGCCACCCGCGAACCGTTCGAGGTGCTGCGGACTTCGGGGTCCGCGCCCAGGTTCCCGATCAGAATGACTTTGTTCAGACTCCGGCTCACATGCACCTCCAGGAAGCTGACAGTGGGCCCTTCGTGCTGACCCGGATAAGATGCAGCTCAGGCCGCGCCTTGCCAACCGGACTCACGCCACCGGTGCCCGCGTCACGCAGGCTGGCGCAGCGGAAGACGCAACACGAGGGCGTCCTCCTTGGGGTTGCGATAGTACGAGGCGCGCTGGCCGACGGGCTGAAACCCCCGTGCGACGTAGAGTGCCTGGGCCGAGCGGTTCGACTCCCGGACCTCGAGAACGACCTCGGTCGCGTGGCGGCGGCGAAAGGCCACCAGCCCCGCCTCGAGCAGCGCGCCGCCGATGCCGCGCCGCCGGAATTCGGGTGCGACGGCCAGATTCAGCACCTCGCCGCTCCCGGCGGCCTCCCTCCCGATCAGATATCCGGCCAACCCGCGGCCGGTTTCCGCCACCAGCCCGAAGGTCCATTCGGAGCCGAGCGCCTCGCGAAAGCTGGGTTCGCTCCAGGGATCGCTGAAGCAGCGGCGCTCGATGGCGACGAGCGCCGCGGCGTCAGCGAGCGCCGCCGACCGAATCCGAGAGCGGGCGTCCATGAGCGGCCTCCCACCGCGCCTGCGCTTCAGCCGGCCGGCCGTACACCGGCTCCCATCCCTGCACGTCGTCCACCCGACGCGCGCCGCCCTGGGCCGCGACGAGACCGATGAGCTCGGCCGCGTGGGGCGAGCCGCGCGGTGGACGGATCAGCTCCACTCCGGTCCACCGCTCGAGCACCGCGACCGCGGCGGCGGGCGCTTCGCCCACCAGCGCATCGGGAGCAAGGTCGAGCCGGGCCAGTGCCTCGGGCTGCCACACACCGGGCTCGAGCTCCACCTGAACCCGGCCGGCCTCGAACCGCGCGGCGGCGGCGTATACCTCACCCCTGAGGGCGTCGGCCACCGCGAGCACCAGCCTCCGCCCCGGGCCGGCCACTCCGGCCGCCCGCACGATCAGGGATGGCGCGGTCCAGAGCGGCAGCCCGCGAGCGCGGGCCAGCGCCTTACCGACCGAGGCGCCGACCCGAAGCCCGGTAAAGCTGCCCGGCCCGTCGCTCACCACCAGGCCGGTCACCCGGTCCAGCGTGGCGCCGCGCCGCTGGAGGACCGCCTGGATCATCGGAAGCAGGGCGGCCGCGTGGCGCCGCGCGCCGCTCAGACTCTCTTCGACCGCATCTCCGGCGCCGAGGCCGATGGCGACGGAAGCGCGGTCGCTCGCGGTGTCCATGGCCAGCCACATCAGACGATCTCCAGGCCGCGGCGATCGGCGTCCGGCAGATGGTGCAGCCGAAAGCGCCTCGCGGGCTGCGGCAGCCACGCTCCCGCGCGCTCCGGCCATTCGACCAGGATCGCGTCGCCCTCGCCGAGCAGCCCCTCCCAATCGAGATCGGCCGCTTCATCCGGGGCGCGCAGCCGGAAGCAGTCGAGATGGAACACCGGACCCCGGCGAGCTCGATACCGGTGAACCAGCGCGTAGGTAGGGCTGGTCGCCGCCGCCACGCCGAGCCCCCGCGCGATGGCCTTGATGAACGTCGTCTTCCCCGCCCCGAGCTCGCCCTCGAACGTGAGCAGCGTCCCTGGCGGCAGCGAGCGGCCGAGCGCCACGCCTTCGGCCTCCAGCTCAGCTTGGGTCAGAGGGCGGATCACGCCCGGCGGCGGGCCCTGGCCGGGGCGGGGCGCTGCACATCGGGCGCGGAGGCGGCCCGCAGCTCGTTCACCTGGTCGCGGAGCATCGCGGCGAGCTCGAACTCGAGGTTGGCCGCCGCCTGACGCATCTGCCGCTCCAGGGTCTGAATCATCGCCGCGCGCTTCGCCGGATCCCGCAGATTGACCCGCTCCTGCATCGCCAGCCGGGGCTCGGGCTTCTCGGTGCGCGCGTCGGCCACGTGGGTGGAGAGCCGCACCTCCTCCACGGACTTCACGATCGAGCGCGGCGTGATGCCATGCGCTTCGTTGAACTGCCGCTGGATCTCCCGCCGCCGGTCCATTTCCTCCAGCGCGCGCTGCATCGACCCGGTGATCCGGTCGGCGTATAGGATGGCTCGGCCGTTCACGTTCCGGGCCGCCCGGCCGATGGTCTGGACCAGACTCCGGTCGGACCGCAGGAACCCCTCCTGGTCGGCATCGAGGATCGCGACCAGCGAGACCTCGGGCAGGTCGAGACCTTCCCGAAGCAGATTGATTCCGACCAGCACGTCGAAGTCGCCCAGCCGGAGCCCGCGCAGAATGTCCATCCGCTCGATGGCGTCGATGTCGGAATGGAGGTAGCGCACCCGCACCCCCGCCTGCTGGAGATAGTCGGCGAGATCCTCGGACATCCGCTTGGTGAGCGTGGTGACCAGCACCCGCTCGGCGCGGCTCTCCCGAATCCGGATCTCGTTCAGCAGATCGTCCACCTGTCCCCGCACCGGCCGCACGTCGACCTCGGGATCGACCAGGCCGGTGGGCCGGATGATCTGCTCCACGATGACCCCGCCCGATAGGCCGAGCTCGTAGTCGCCCGGCGTCGCCGACAGCGTGATCATCTGGGGGACCAGGGACATGAACTCGTCGAAGTGCAGCGGCCGGTTGTCCAGGGCCGACGGCAGGCGAAAGCCGTATTCCACCAGGGTCAGCTTGCGCGCGCGGTCGCCGTTGAACATCCCGCCGATCTGCGGCAAGCTCACGTGCGATTCATCCACCACCACCAGGAAATCCGCCGGGAAGTAATCGATGAGGCACGCGGGCCGCTCCCCCGGCCGGCGTCCGCTCAGATGGCGGGAGTAATTCTCGATGCCGGCGCAGGTCCCCACCTCGAGCAGCATCTCGAGATCGAACTGGGTGCGCGACTCCAGCCGCTGGGCCTCGAGCAGCTTCCCGGCGCCCTTGAGCTCGGCCAGGCGCTCCGCCAACTCGGCCCGGATCGCCGCGGCGGCGCGCTCGATCTTGGCCCGCTCCGTCACGAAGTGCTTGGCGGGGTAGACGGCACACTGATCGATCTGGGCGATGGTATCGCCGGTGAGCGGGTCGATCTTGCTGATGCGCTCCACCTCGTCGCCCCAGAACTCGATCCGGATCGCCTGCTCGGCGTAGGCCGGGAAGATCTCCACCGAGTCGCCCCGGACCCGGAAGGTGCCCTGCTCGAACGACACGTCGTTCCGGGAGTATTGGATCCGCACCAGCTCGGCCAGGACCTCGTCGCGCCCGCGCTGCTCGCCGCGCTTCACAGTCACCATCAGCTTCCGGTATTCCACCGGGTCGCCCAGGCCATAGATGGCGCTCACCGACGCGACGATCACCACGTCGTCCCGCTCCATCAGGCTGGTGGTGGCCCGGAGCCGGAGACTCTCGATGTCCTGATTGATCGAGGCGTCTTTCTCGATATAGACGTCGGTGGACGGGACGTAGGCTTCGGGCTGATAGTAGTCGTAGTAGCTGACGAAGTATTCGACCGCGTTCCGCGGCAGGAACTGCCGCAGCTCGCCGTAGAGCTGCGCGGCGAGTGTCTTGTTGTGTGAGAGAACCAGCGTGGGTTTGCCGTGCTTGGCGATGGTGTGGGCCAGCGTCATCGTCTTGCCGGACCCGGTGACGCCGAGCAAGGTCTGGTATCTGTCTCCCCGCTTCAATCCCGCGGTCAGCTCGGCGATGGCCTTGGGCTGATCGCCGGCGGGTTGAAATGGGGCCTGGACCTCAAAGCGGGCGCTGGACATAGTCCCGTAATATAGCATTGCTGTCGGAGTTTATTCGGGTAACGAGGCCACCGGCATGCCTGGCGCACCGATCGAGCAGTCCTGCTTCTGGCTGGCCCGACGCCAGACGGGATCACGCCCAATCTACGAGGGCCCCGGCGAGGCCGACGTCGCCGTGATCGGCGCGGGGCTCACCGGACTCTGGACCGCGCTCTTCCTCAAGGAACTCGACCCCGATGCCGAAGTGGTCATCCTGGAGCAGGAGATCGCCGCCTACGGCGCGAGCGGCCGTAACGCCGGGATGCTGTCGGAGACCGTGGATCATGGCCACGGTCTCGCGATCCAGCACTTCGGCGAGGCCGAAGCGCGCAAGCTGGCCCGTCTGGGCGAGGCCAATGTCGACGAGACGATCGCGTACCTGAGCGAGCGCGGCATCGCCTGCGACTACGAGCCGACCGGCCGGCTGGTCGCGGCGCTCAGCGCGAGCCAGGTGCATGAGGCCCAGCGGTCGGTGGCCACCGCCCGCCGTCTTGGAGCCGACGGCTATCGCTATCTGAGCCGGGAGGAAATGCGGGCCCAGGTCGACTCACCCATCTACTTCGGAGGGGTCGAAGTGCGGGGCGGAGGGATTCTCGATCCGGTGAAGCTGGTGGACGGTCTCATGCGGGAGGCCGAGCGGGTTGGCGTTCGGATCCACGAGCGCAGCCGGGTCGAGTCGGTGCGCCGAGACGGCGCCGGAGTCGAGCTGCGAACGGCGCGGGGGCGGCTCCGCGCGCGGCGGACAGTGCTCGCGACCAGCGCGTACACTCACCAGATCCTGCCCCGCATCGCCCGGCGGTTCATCCCGCTCTACGATTACATCCTGGTGAGCGAGCCGCTCACCCCCGCGCAGCGCGACGCGATCGGCTGGCGCGAGCGCCAAGGGGTCATCGACGGACGCACCTTCTTCAACTACTATCGTCTCACCGCCGACGACCGAATCCTCTGGGGGACCAGTGAGGCCGTCTACTACCCGGGCAACCGGGTAGACCCCGGCTGCGACCACTCCCCGGCCCACTACGCGGCGCTGCGGTCGAGCTTCCGGCGCCACTTCCCTGCTCTCACCTCACTCGACTTTCCGTACGCGTGGGGCGGCCCGATCTGCTCGACCACCCGGCTCACGCCGTTCTTCGGCCAGGCGCTGGGCGGGCGGATCGTCTACGGACTCGGCTACACCGGACATGGGCTCGGTACCACGCGCATCGCGGGGCGCATTCTGGCTCACCTGGCGCTCGACCGGTGGAGCGATCTGCTGGACCTGAGGATGGTACGGCGGAAGCCGTTCCCCTATCCCCCGGAGCCCTTCCGCGCCTGGGCGGTCGCCGCCGTTACCCGGGCACTCCGCCGGGTGGACGAAGGAAAACGGCCGAGCGCCCTGTTGCGGCTGCTCGACCGCTTCGGGATCGGGTTTTCGAGCTGACGTGATGAGGCTCGCCGCCCACGAGAGAGTCTCCTATGGGTCCTGGCTCTCCGGCGCCGCGCCGGGCCCTCCGGCGAGCGTCAGACTGAGATGGGTGTCGAACAGGGTCGCGGCTTCGCCCAACTCTTCCGCTGCCGCCGGCCGCACCACCGCCGCGCGGCGAACCACGGCGCCGGCCTTCCCAGGTTCGATCACTGGATCGTCACCCAAGCGTGTGCGATCGAGCAGTCGGGGTGAGGCGCCAGATCTCGACCGGGCCGCGAAGCCAGCGTTCGAGGGCAGGCTCGGTCTCGCTCTTCCACCGCCGACCGCGTGTCAGCGACCGAACCGCGCGATCGTGCTCGGTCCGATCGGCGTAGCGCACAGGCCGCGAGAATCGCCTGCCTCAGCCCATCGTAAATCTGGCGGTAGAGCGGGACCGTCGCCCCGCGATCGAGAGGGAGGTGCGCCTCGACCGGTGGGCTCGCGCTGGCACTGGCGACTTTCCGGGTTGGAACCTTAGACTCCCGCCATCTTCAACAGACGAGTCCATTGCTCGGGCCCGACCGGCACGACCGAGAGTCGCGGCAGCCGGACGAGGCCGAGATCCTGGAACGCCGGGTCGGCCTTGATCTCGGCGAGCGAAACCTGGCGGGGGAGCGCCTTTCCTGCCTGGATGTCCACCACCACCAGCCTCGGGTCTTTCCCCGACGGATCCGGATAGGGCGCGCTCACGACTCTGGCGAGTCCGATGAGCGACTTCTCCTTCCCCGTGTGGTAGATCAATGCGTCGTCGCCCTCGAGCATCGATCGCAGATGCTTGAGGGCGACGGCATTGCTGATTCCTTCCCATCGGGTGCGCCCGTCGCGCACCAGGTCGGAGAAGGCGTACTCCGACGGTTCGGTCTTCAGAATCCAGTGGCGGCCCATCCCGCCAAGATAATGCGGCGGCCGTTACTTCTTCACCGCGAAGTTCTTGGAGTCCACCGAGTCGCCATCAGCATAGACTGTGACACTGTACGTCCCCGCCGGCCATCCCTTGGGATTGGACACGTGGAATTCGGTGTTCTCCCGCCCCTCCGGCTTGATGGTCTGACTGGAGGAGTCCACCAGTTGGCCGGTCTGGAACCGCCACTTGGCCGACAAGGTGGCGCTCTCCGGCTGGCCCTCGGTGCTCACCGAGACGTAGACGGTGTCGGCCGGCGCGAACTGGAACGTGGGCTCGACGATCAGATTGTTCTCGCCCAGCCGCTTGCCGATCATCACGCCCGCCACCTTGAGCTCCTTCGATGGCGTGGTATCGACCGCCGGGGCCGCGCCGGTAGCACCGGTTTCGGTGCCGGCGCGCGCGCCATCCCGTCCTTTGCATGCGACCACGGCCACCAGCGCGACCACGGCAAGGGCCCGTGCAACGTGCGTCATCGTGGCTTCCTCCAGGTGAGTGGGCTCAGGCCCCGGGCAGCTTCAGTACCTGACCGGGGTGGATGAGATCGGGATTGTCGATGATGTCTCGGTTGGCCTCGTGAATCTTGCGCCACTGCTGCGCGTCGCCGTACACCCGCTTGGCAATCTTGGAGAGGCTGTCACCCTTCTTGACCGTGTAGGTCTGCGCCGCCGCGCTTTCGGAGGGGGCAGTAGAGGATCCGCCGCTCTGGACACTGGAGAAGTCGGGAAGGGGCTCTTTCGGGTTCGGCATTTCGGGCCTCCGGATAATTGGGACGTAAGCCTCGAATCTATCGGGTTTCGGCCCCCTCGACCGTGACCAGAGTCACCTGCGATACCCCGCCCGGCGTCTCGCCATACCACCGGCCGGCCCCTATTATGGGAGGGACCTCTCTCTCCGCCAGGAGCACGCCATGCGCTGGAGCCCCGGACATCGCAGTGCCAACGTCGAAGATCGCAGAGGCGGCGGCGGACGCTTCATCCGCGGAGCCGGAGGCATGGGGGTCGGCACGCTCGTCATCCTGCTGGTCCTGAGCCTGGTCTTCAAGCGGGACTTCTTCTCATTGGTCGGGGGCGGCGGAGCCGTCACCGGACCGGAGACGGCCGCTGGTCCCCCTGCCGAGACCACGCCGGAGGAGGAGCAGTTGGTCTCCCTGGTGTCGTTCGTCCTCGACGATGCGCAGACTGTCTGGCAGCAGAAGATCGGCTCAGCCTACCGGCCGGCCAAGCTGGTGCTGTTCCGCGACGCGGTCCAGTCCGCGTGCGGATTCGCGGAGGCAGCCAGCGGGCCGTTCTACTGTCCCTCGGACGAGAAGGCCTATATCGACCTCGGCTTCTACGAGGAGCTGCAGCAGCGCTTCGG
>JACCRH010000163.1 GCA_013813675.1 Gemmatimonadales bacterium | reverse complement strand
GCCATGGGGTACGCTCTACGATTGAATGCACTTCATCCTGAGGAAGCGCAGCGACCGAGGGACCTTCTCCGCGGAGGTCGAACGTTCTCGGGCAAGGTCCTTCGCTTCGCTCAGGATGACACACGCTCAGCCGGTCGTCCGCCGGGACGGAAGATAGCTGAGGGCCACCCCGGTGCAGAACGCCAGCGTCGTGCCTAGCGGCACGTACCAGGGCCAGGCCAGCCGACCGACCGGTTCCAGCCACGCGAGCGCGGGCACCGTGGCGAGCCGCCGGGCGAAAATCACGGCCAGCATGACGCACACGGTTACCGCCACCGCGCCCACTACGTCCCGGCCCCGAGCCCTGGGCCACTGGCCCGCCAGCAGGTAGGTGCCGAGCAGCGGGCCATAGGTGATCGAGGCGATCGACAGCGCCAGCACCACCACGGGAGTGTCGTTGCCCCGGGCCGCGTAGTGGAAGTAGAGCGCACCGAAGATCAGGCCGGTGGCCCAGGCGGCGGAGAACAGCCGCCCGACCTTCAACAGGTGCACTGGATCGGTGCGTCCGGTGACGGAACCGTAGAGATCGTGCGTGGCCGACGAGGCGAGAGAGTTGATCGCGGAGCTGTGGGTACCCATGGCCGCGGCGAGGATGCCCGCGATGACCAGTCCCGACAGTCCGGCCGGCAGGTGCTCCACCACGAAGCGGGGGAACAGCTCGTCCCCCGGCGCTCCGGCCGGCGCGAAGCCCGCGGCCCAGATCGCCACGCCGACCAGCAGGAAGAGGGTGAACTGGAAGATCACCATCACTCCTGACCCCACCAGCGCCAGTCGGGCGTCGCGCAACGATCGGGTCGCCAGCAGCCGCTGGACGATGAGGTGGTCGGTGCCGTGCGAGGCCGCGGAGAGCATTGCGCCACCCACGATCCCCCCCAGAAGCGTGTAAGTCCGGGTGAAGGAGATCGTGGGGTCGATCACCCGGAGCTTTCCCTCCGCCGCGGCGAGGCTCAGCGCCGGGCCCACGCCACCCGCCAAGTGCCAGGCGACGAAGAGCGCGCCGATCCCGCCGGCGAGATACACCGAAAGCTGGAGCACATCGGTCCACACCACCGCCTTGAAGCCTCCGAACCAGGTGTAGATCATGGTCACCACGCCCATCGCCACGATGGAGGTGGGAATGCTCCAGCCGGTGACCAGGGCGAGTGGAATCGCGCTGGCGAACACCCGCACCGCGTCGCCCAGAAAGCGGGACAGCAGAAAGATGCTGGAGGTGAGTCGGCGAGTTCCGACCCCGAACCGATGCTCCAGCCGGGCGTAAGCGGTCTCCTGCTCGCCCCGGAAGTATCCGGGCAGGAGCCACACCGCCACACCGATGCGCCCGATCAGGTATCCGAGCGTGAGCTGCAGAAAGGTGAGATCGCCCCGCGCGCCGATTCCGGGAATGGAGATGACGGTGAGCGCGGAGGTCTCGGTCGCCACGATGGAGAGCAGGATGGCCCAGGCCGGAAGGTCCCGGGCGCCAAGAAAGTAGTCGGTCGCGCTCCGCTGATGCCGGGCCACCCACAGCCCGACCCCCAGCGTGAAGACGAAATACAGGCCGACGACAGCGACATCCAAAGAGTGCAAATGGAAGCCGGGCTGAGGGCGATCAGAAAGCGTGAAAAGTGAATGGTAAAAAGTGAAAGGGCGGCCGAGCGAGCAATCGTCGCCGGGCCACCCCTTGTTACTTTTTACCGTTCACTTTTCACGCAGTTACTAGGCGGTGAAGCTGCTGCCGCATCCACACCCGCCGGTGGCGTTCGGGTTGCTGAAGGTGAACCCGGAACCCTGCATGGAGCTCACGTAGTCGATGGTGATTCCGGTGAGGTATTGGGCGCTGAACCCGTCCACGAACAACCGGACGCCGCTCACCTCGGTGACGAAGTCGTCGTCGAGGGCCCGCTCTTCGATGTTGAGGCTGTACTTGAAGCCGGAGCATCCGCCGGGCAGGACGCTGACCCGAAGGCCCGCGGTTTCCGCCGGCACCTGCTCCTGGACGATAAACTTCTGCACTTCCTCGGCCGCCCGCCCCGTCACGTTGACGGTGAGCCCACCCGCCGGGGCCTGCTGGTCGATGCCACTCATTGGACGCTCCTTGACGGACGTGTGGCCGGTCCTATGGACCGGTCCGATCTGGAGTCAAAGTTAACGAGTCCGAATCCCTGCTGTCAACGCCGCTCCGAAGTGCGGGGTCAGCACGCAAGTTACGGTAGATCAACAAGAAAGCCGCGATCGCTACCCCCCCGTACACCAACCCTCGCACCGGGGAGCCGGTCAGGGCGGCGCCCACCGCGAACACAGCGGCGTACACTGCCACGACCCCCGCGACCCAGTTGACCCAGGAAAGGGCTCCCCCGGGAATCGGGTCGTCCCCGTACCCCAGACGCTCACTCACGGGCCGCCATCCCGAGCCGCCGGGGCGAACCCGCCGGTAGAAGCGGTCGAGTGTGTCGTCCGATTCGGGAGCGGTCAGGGCCGTGACGCTGAGCCACACGACGGTGGTGACTCCGACGGTGATCAGCATGGTGAGGGCGTAGTCGCCGGACGCGGTGTCCCCCAAGTCCAGACCCATCGCCTGAAGCGAGAGCGAGGTCACGAAGGACGCCGCCATGGCGCTGATCTCGGACCAGGCGTTCACCCGCCACCAATACCATCGGAGGATAAGGACGAGGCCGGTGCCCGCGCCGAGCCCCAGCAGCAGCTTCCAGCCTTGCTCGACGCTAGTGAGGAACCCCATGACGACGAGGGACAGCACCATGAGGAGCGTCGTAGCCGCCCGCGAGGCCACGACCTGGGCCCGCGGCCCGGCGTCTGGCCGGATGAAGCGCAGGTAGATGTCGTTCACCAGGTACGACGCGCCCCAGTTGAGATGGGTGCTGATGGTGCTCATGTAGGCCGCGGCAAAGGCCGCGAGCATCAGTCCCTTGAACGGCGAAGGGAGCACGTCCACCATGACCCGCACGTAGCCTTCCTCCGGGTTCGCGAGGTTGGGGTAGCGGATCGCGGCGACGAAGCCCACCAGGATCCACGGCCAGGGGCGGAGCGCGTAGTGCGCGATGTTGAACCACAGGGTCGCCAGGAGGCCGTGGCGCTCGTCTTTCGCGGAGAGGATCCGCTGGACGATGTAGCCGCCGCCGCCGGGCTCCGCGCCGGGATACCACGCGGCCCACCACTGGACGGCCAGGAACACCATGAGGGTCGAGACCGGCAGCCACGCCTGGTCGCTCGGCGGTATCACACCGAACGCGGCCTCCGCCGAGCCGTAGTGGCTCACCGACTGCTCCACCAGGGAATCCAGCCCACCGATCCATTCGACCGCCAGCACCGCGAGGAGAATGGAGCCGCCCATCGCGATCACGAACTGGAAGGCATCGGTCACGATGACCCCCCAGAGTCCCCCCAGCACGCTGTAGAGCGCAGTGATGCCGAACAGCACGACCGCGGCGACCCACGGATTCACGTCGAGCGTGATTCCCAAGATGGTCACCATCGCCCGGGTCACCCAGCCCATGATGATCAGATTGATGGGAAGCGCGAGGTACAGGGCTCGGAATCCCCGCAGCACCGCCGCCGGTCGCCCCCCGTAACGCAGCTCGGCGAACTCCACGTCGGTCATCACCCCAGCCCGGCGCCAGAGCCGGGAGAAGAAGAACACGGTGAGGATTCCGGAGATCGCCCCGTTCCACCAGAGCCAGTTCCCGGCCACCCCGTATTTCGCGACCAGGCCCGCGACTGCGAGCGGCGTGTCCGCGGCGAAGGTGGTGGCCACCATGGAGGTCCCGGCGAGCCACCAGGGCAGCGAGCGGCCGGACACGAAGTAGTCGGCCAGCGACTGTCCGGCCTTCTTGGTGTAGGCCACCCCGATCGCGGCGGAGAGCACGAAGTACAGCGCGACGATCAGCCAGTCCGACAGAACGAGCGTCATGGCGCTTCCCGGGTGGTTTGTGAGATCACTGTGGCGGCGAGACCCTGCGCTCCACGCCCCACCCGCGGGCATAGAGTGGAGGAATGGAGATCGGCAGTTTGCCCGTGATCGGGGCGGCGCCCGCCAAGGCACGGGCCACGGCCTCCTCGGTCACCGAATTGGAGCGCCAGCCGATCAGGTACGAGCCCACCTCGGGCAGCCGGGAGATGAGGTAGGGGTTGCCCATCGACACCAGGATCGTGGGCCGGGCACGGGCGCTGACGCCGATCAGGGCCGTCAGCCGCTCCGGTAATCCGAGGCTGCCGCGCCAGGCGGAGGGCTTGTCGGCGGTGACGAACAGCGCCACCGGCCGCCGGGCGAGCGCCGCGGCGGCGGAGTCGTAGCCGGCCGCGCCGCTGCCGGGCCAGAGCCGGAAGACGGTGGGGGTAAACCCCTGCCGGCGCAGCTCCGCGGCGAGCGCCAGCCCCACCGTCCGGTTCTCCTCTTCGCCAAACGTCACCATAGCGATCGGGGGCTTCGCGCCCCGGAGGCCGTGCACCGTACCGTTCACGTCCTTCACCATCACCACGGAGCGGGCCGCCATCTCCCGCGCCTCCCGGAGGAAGCGAGCGCTGCCGACCATCCCGGGTACGCTGTCGAGCGGGACCGTCCGCCGGGCGAAGAGGCCGAGGTCCAGCTTGGCCTGAAGCACTCGCCGGAGGGAGCGGTCCAGTCGCTCCGGCGTGATCTCACCCCGCGCCACCGCGGCTTCCATCGCCGCGATCGCCCCCGCGGGATCGACCGGCTGGAGCAAGAGGTCGGCCCCGGCGAGGAAGGCGCGAACCGGGGCGTCCGCGCCATAGGCGTTGGCGATGCCGCCCATATCGAGCGCGTCGGTGACCACCAGGCCGTCGAAGGCGAGCGAGTCGCGCAGGATGCCGGTGAGGACGTTGGGCGCCACCGTGCCCGGGCGGGGCTCGCCGGGGTCGATGACGGGAAGCGCGATGTGGGCCGACATCACGACCTTTACGCCCGCGGCGATCGCGCTTCGGAATGGCACCAGCTCCACCGAGTCGAGTCGCGACCAGTTCGACGTAATCACCGGCAGTGCCAGGTGTGAGTCGGTACCGGTG
>JACCRH010000158.1 GCA_013813675.1 Gemmatimonadales bacterium | reverse complement strand
CGAGGGGGCCAAGCCCCGGGTCAAGGTTGCCCGGGGTCGGGCCGAAGGCACGCCGACGCAGCGGGGACGGGGTGCGCTGGTGATCGTCGAGTCGCCCACCAAGGCCAAGACCATTGGGAAGTACCTCGGCTCGGGCTACGACGTGAAGGCCACCGTCGGCCACCTGCGCGACCTCCCCACCCGGGAGCTGGGGGTGGACGTGGAGCATGGGTTCGAGCCCAAGTACGTCACCATTAAAGGAAAGACCAAGACCCTCTCGGAGCTGAAGAAGGCGGCCAAGACGGCCTCCACCATCTATCTGGCCACCGACCCCGACCGGGAAGGCGAGGCGATCGCCTGGCACGTGGCCGACCAGATCAACTCCCAGGTCCCGGTGCACCGCGTCCTGTTCGAGGAGATCACCAGGGACGCCGTCCTCGCGGCCATGGACGCGCCGAGGAAGATCGACGAGCGCAAGGTGGACGCCCAACAGGCGCGCCGGATTCTCGACCGCCTGGTGGGCTACAAGGCGAGCCCGATCCTCTGGCGCACCATCAAGACCGGACTCTCCGCCGGCCGGGTCCAGACCGTGGCACTCCGGCTGATCGTCGAGCGCGAGCGGGAGATTCGCGGGTTCACGCCGCGGGAGTACTGGACCATCGAGGCCCTCTGCGAGGGAAAAGGACAGACCTTCGAGGCCTCGCTGGTCAAGGTGGATGGGCACAAGCCGCAGCTCCACACCGAGGCCGAGGCCCGCGCGGTGGTGGAGGCGGTCACCAACCTGCCTTTCATCGTCTCCAAGGTCGAGCAGCGCCGCCGCAACAAGCGTCCCGCGGCGCCCTTTACCACCAGCACCCTGCAACAGGAGGCGGCCAAGAAGCTGGGGTTCTCCTCCCGGCGGACGATGCGGGCGGCGCAGGATCTCTATGAGGGAATGGACGTGGGCGAGGAGGGACCGGTCGGTCTGGTCACCTATATGCGGACCGACTCGGTGCGCGTGGCGGACACCGCGGTCGCGGCGGCGCGCGGGCTCATCGGCGAGCGGTACGGCAAGGCCTATCTCCCGGCGCAGCCCAACACGTACAGCGACAAGAAGAACGCCCGAGTCCAGGGGGCCCACGAGGCGGTCCGTCCGACCGACGTGCGGCGGCACCCCGAGCAGGTGCAGCGCTACCTCGAGCCCGACCAGTTCCGCCTCTACCAGCTCATCTGGCAGCGCTTCGTGGCGTCGCAGATGATGCCGGCGCAGTACGACATGACCGTGGTGGAGTTCGATCTCGGCCGCTACCTGTTCCGCGCCACCGGGTCGGTGATGATCTTTGACGGCTTTCACGTCCTCTATACCGAGGGGCGGGAAAAGGAGGAGGGGCGCCAGGTGGAGGATCTCCCTCCGATCCCGCCGCTGGTCCAGGGCGATCGCGCGGAGGTGAAGGAGATCACCCCGTCGCAGCACTTCACCGAGCCGCCGCCACGCTTCTCCGAGGCCAGCCTGGTGAAGGAGCTGGAGCGGCTGGGCATCGGCCGGCCGTCCACCTACAGCGCCATCATCTCGACCCTCTCGGCCCGAGAGTACGTCAAGGTCGACCAGCGGCGGTTCTTCCCCACCGAGCTGGGCGAGCTGGTGGAGAAGATCATGGTGGCCAAGTTCCCCGAGATCTTTAACGTCGAGTTCACCTCCGGGATGGAGAACGAGCTGGACCGGGTGGAAGATGGGGAGCTGGGCTGGCAAGCCGTGCTCACCGAGTTCTACGGTCCGTTCACCAAGGCGCTCGACGCGGTGGACATGACCGCCCTCGTGGCCGACGCGCACGGCCTCAACCCCGAGGATCTGGCCAAGGAGCGCTGCCCCAAGTGCGGCTCGGCCATCGAGCTCAAGACCGGGCGGTTCGGACCCTACCTGGCCTGCGTGAAGTACAAGGACACCTGCGACTACGTGAAGTCGCTCCGGAAGGGGCGCGCCCCGGATCGCCCGACCGACGAGAAGTGTCACCTCTGCGGCTCGCCCATGGTGATCAAGACCGGCCGGTTCGGCGAGTTCCTGGCCTGCACCACCTATCCCGCCTGCAAGGGAACCCGGGCCATCCCGCTCGGCATGAAGTGTCCCAAGTGCCTGGAGGGCGACATCGCCGAGCGGCGCACCAAGCGGGGCAAGTCGTTCTGGGGGTGTGTCCGCTACCCCGCGTGCGACTTCTCCACCTGGAACCGGCCGGTGGTGGAGACCTGCCCCGAGTGCGGCTGGGTCGGCATGGAAAAGAAGATGAGCAAGGCCGAAGGGGAGACCCGCACCTGCCTCAAGTGCAAGCATAAGATCGTTCTCGCCGAGCCCGAGGAGGTGGCCCTGGCGTGATCGCCACCGTCGTCGGCGGCGGGCTCGCCGGCTCGGAGGCGGCCTGGGCGCTGGCCGAACGCGGGGTCAGGGTCACCCTGTACGAGATGCGGCCGGTGGTGCCGACCCCCGCGCACCGGACCGACCGCCTGGCCGAGCTGGTCTGCAGCAACTCCTTCAAGTCGGTCGACCTCACCAACGCGCATGGGCTCCTCAAGGCCGAGCTGCGGGCCCTCGGCAGCCTCCTCCTGCCCTGTGCCGACGAGGCCAGAGTGCCGGGCGGAACGGCGCTCGCCGTGGACCGCGAGATCTTCTCCCGCGCGGTGCACCGGCGGGTGGCCGGTCATCCCGGTATCACGGTGATCCGGGAAGAAGTCGCCGAGCTGCCGTCGCCGGCCGTGGTGGCCACCGGGCCGCTCACGTCGGAGCGGTTGGCGGGCGCGATCGCATCCCGGCTCGGCGT
>JACCRH010000144.1 GCA_013813675.1 Gemmatimonadales bacterium | reverse complement strand
TCGGCCTTCCCGCATCGCTCCTGGCGAGGATGGGTTGGAATCTGCTGGTGGACGTCGTGGTCGGCGCGGTCCCCTTGCTCGGCGATCTGTTCGACGCGGGCTTCAAGGCCAATCTGCGGAACCTCGCCCTACTGGAACGGCACGCCCAAGCCCCTTCGCAGTCTCGCCGCGCCAGCCGGAGCTTCGTGGCGGTGCTCGCCCTCCTGCTGGGCCTGATGCTGGTCGGTGGGTTCGCCCTCGCCGTCTTCCTGGTCCAGCTCGCCTTCAGCCGGCCGGTGCTGTGAGCGCGCCGCCTCCCTCGCTCCACAGCATCGCGATCTTCGTGAGCGACCTGCCGCGCGCCGTCGAGTTCTATCGCGACTCGCTCCGGCTGCCGGTGGCCCAGCAGGGGGCGTTCGGCGCGGAGTTCCTGGATGGTCCGACGCACATCGGGGTGCATCCGGCGGTCCACGAGGACGCCAAGAAGCTGGTGGGACGGCACACCGGGATCACTCTCTTCGTGACCGACCTGCTGCACTACTGCGGGGACCTGCACGCCCGCGGCGTCCGGTTCGTGACCGAGCCCACCCAGCAACCCTGGGGCATCATGGCCATGGTCTCCGACCCGGACGGAAACATCCTGGCGCTGTGGGAAGATCGGACGCCGGAGAGCTCGGGGGAATCGGTCAGCCAGGCCGACGGCAGCGGTTGAGGGAGAAGATCACCTTACCCGACCGCGGCACGTCGCCGCGATGGCCCGGGCGGCGGCGCTGCCCCTGAGCGCGTCCTCGACGATCTGTGCCTGCTGCTCCATGCCGTAGTCGTCGAACCGCCGATCCGGCGCCGGGTGGTAGGCATAGGGACTGCGGCCTACTCCCAGGCGGCGGTGGGTGAAATCCCGGATCTGCGCCGCGGCGCCGCGCGTGAAGTAGCGCCAGGCGCCCCACGATTGATACTGCGCGCAGTGGGTCACCTCGTGGGCCATCGCCGGCAGGTCGCCGTCGCACCGGGCCGGCAGGAAGACGTGGTTGCCCAATGCGATCGCCCGTCCCCGGGTGAGCCAGAGCACCAGCCGCCGCGCCAATCCGGCCCCCCCTCCGCATCCCGGGCGGTAGAGCCGCACCCGGCTCCAGTCCACCTCGATGGGCAGCTCCCCGATCGCCGCGCAGATCTCGGCGGCTCTGTGAAATCCCTGTTCACTATTCACTGTTCACCCTTCCCGCTTCCCCCGGCTTCACTCTGCTTCCCACCCTCACTTTCCCAGGAACTCTCCGATCGGCGCCAACGACTCGATGTGATCGCAGGCGATCTTGATCGTCGCCATGATCGGCACGGCGAGAATCGCGCCAGGCACCCCCCAGATGTACCACCAGAAAATCAGCCCGATAAAGAGTGCCACCGTGTTGAGCTTCATCCGGTTGCCGTAAATCGCCGGGGTGACCAGGTTGCTCTCGATCAGGTTGAGCACCAGGAACGTGCCCGGCACCAGCAGCGCCTGGCTGGTGTCGTCGAAGGTGACGAACGCGGCGAGCGCGAGCAGGATGGTATTGGCCACCGCGCCTACGTAGGGCACGAAGTTGAGTACCGTGGCGACCACCCCCCACAGCACCGGATTGGGCATGCCCAGCAGGTACATCGCCGCCGCGGTCACCACGCCGACGCCAACGTTGATGAGGGTGGTGGTGAAGAGGTAGAGCGAGATCTGCGCTTCGGTCTCCCGTGCGATCGTGACCGCCGTGCGTTTGTCCTTGAACTGAGGCAGCACGCCCACCAGCTTCTGCAGGAAGAGATCGCCCACGGCGAGCAGGAAGTAGGTAAGAAACACCACCACCGTGGCGGCGCTGAGAAAGGCGGTGGTGCCGCCGAAAAGCTGCCGCATCAGACTCGGTCCCTTGATCTCGACCTGCTGCGGCTGACCCTCGTCGCCCGACGCGGCACGCTCCACCCGCTCCGCGGCTTTGGTCATCTGCTCTACCGACCCCCGCATCGTCCGCAACTTGGTTCGCGCCGTCTCGATGGTCTCGGGCGCGGCCGCGATGTAGGCTGACGCCGGAGCGGCGAGGCGATACATCCCGAAGACGAGCACGGCGAGAAGGCCCAACACCACGATGCCGGCGCCCAGTGGCTCCGGCAGGCCTACCTTGCGAAGCAGCCGGACTACCGGACTCAGCAGGAAATCGAGCAGCATTGCCAGAACGATCGGAAGAAAGAACTCCTGGGCCAGGTACAGGGTGTAGAACACCGCGAGCAGGAAGAGGCCGACTAGCGCCACGTGGCGGGCGTCGGCGTTTTCACCCAGAAGGCTCGCCAGCTTGGTGGCGTTGGGCGCCGGTCCGGTCGGCGCGGCCTCGGAAGCGAGCGCCTTGGGATCGAAATCGGGCGTGAGTATGGAGTCGTCGTCGGGCTCGATCGCCGGTGCACCCTGAGGTCCGCTCGTCATGGTCGTCCGATCGAGGATGCCGCCCCTTGTCCAGCCCGTCGGGCAGGGGCTAAGGTTAGCCCGCCCGGCGCCGGCGGTCTGTGCGCCAGCACACGGGGGCTTCTCACAACCATCCCGGGAGCATGTCTCGTCTCTGGCAGTCGCTCGTGTCGGTCTGGACCTGGCTGGTCCTGGTGG
>JACCRH010000126.1 GCA_013813675.1 Gemmatimonadales bacterium | reverse complement strand
GCTCCTTTGAGCGTTGCCGCAGGTCGGTGCCGCCAGAGACAGCGGAAGGATATCGCCCGCCCCGACCCGGAGCCAGACGAGTCAGAGGCTGCCGGCCGGCCAGCAGCTTGCCCGGGGGTAGATCGCCCCGCCCAGGATGACATACCGGATTTTCCGGGTATTCGAGATCTCCGCGAGGGGATCGGTATAGTCCCCCTACTCGGCCCGCAGCGCCACCATGGGGTCGGTGCGAGCCGCTTCCCTGGTCGCGAGCAGAATCGCGCCCAGGGCGACCAGGGTGAACCCCACGACCGCCCCGACGAGGGCGAGCGAATCGGTAGTGGCCACGCCGAACAGGAGTGAGGACAGGACTTGTCCGCTGGCGAGTGCGATGCCTACGCCGGCCGCTGCCCCGGCCAGAACCGGCAGCATGCCGCGCCGGAGGAACAACCGGGCGATCTGGTGAGACTCGGCGCCCAAGGCGCGGCGGATTCCCACCTCTCGTCTCCGCTGGACTACCACGAAGCGGGTGAGGCCGTAGAGGCCGACCACGGTGAGCGTCACCGCTATGGTCGAGAAGAACAGCAGGACCCCGGCATTGAATCGGGGCCGCGCCAGCGGCTGGTCGAGTGTTGCCTGTATCGGCGAGGCGTTTACCAGATCGAAGTCGGGATGCACTTCCCGCGTGGCCTGGCGCAGGGTCGGGACGATGCCGCCGAACGGCTGCGCGGTCCGGATGAGAAGATATCCCGGTCCCCAGGTTTGCTGCTTCGCCGGGACGTACACGCTCGGCCGCGGGTCCAGGAAGTCGCGGTAGCGGGTATCAGCGACGACTCCGACCACGGTGCGCCACCGGCCGGCCTCCTCATCGCCGGCCCACCGGATTCGCTTGCCGATCGGGTCCTGACCCGGCCAGGCCAGACGCCCCACGGCCTGGCTGACGATCACGACGAGCTGCGATCCCTCCCGATCTCCCTCTCCGAACGCGCGCCCACGCAGGAGGGGCAGGCGCAAGGTCTCGAAATAGTTCGGCATGACCGCCTCGTAGTTCAGGTACGGGTTAGCGGCCCCCTGCGCGTCCGTCTGCCCCTCGGCAATGAAACCGTAGTCCCACCCACCGGTTCCCGAGAGCGGCCGGGTCAGGGTCGTCGTCACGTGGAGTACGCCCGGAACCGCGCGTATCCGTTCCACCAGTTGCTCCACCAGCTGGTCGCCCCGCTCCGTGGTCTTCGGATCGGTCGAAAGCAGCGCGATCTGGGCCAGGCCCAGATCCTCGAGCTCGAAGCCGGGCTCGAGCCGTTCGAGGTGGTAGAGCGTGCGGACCAGCAGAAGCGAGGCGATGAGGGTGACCACCGCGAGCGTCACCTGGGCCGCGATCGCGCCGCTCCAGGCAAACCCGCGGGAACCGGTCCCCGATGCGCCCGCATCGGCCCCGCGGGGAAGGCGCAGGTCAGTCTCCCGCAGCGACAGCGCCGGCAGCGCGCTCACGACCGCGACGGCGAAGAAGCCGAGGCCGAGCGCCACCAGCAGAACGGACGCGTTGACGGAGATCCCCTCGATGCGCGGGAGATCGGCCGGCGCAAGCGTGGGCAGTACTCGCCACGCCGCCCAGGCCAGCACCATGCCGACCGCTCCTCCCAGCGCTACCATGAGCGCGGTCTCGATCACGAGGTGTCGCGCCAGCGAGGCCCGGGTTGCCCCGATGGCCCTGCGGATGGCGAATTCACGCTGTCGCTCGAGACCGCGAACGATCAGCAGGTTCCCCAGGTTCAGCACGGCGACCAGAAAAACCAGCAGCGCGGCCGCACCGAGCAGCCAGATCGCCGGTCGCACCTGCCCGACCACGACCTCCTGCAGCGTGCGGACGGTCATGAACAGGCGGGCGTCGGCGCTCCA
This sequence comes from Gemmatimonadales bacterium, assembly GCA_013813675.1. GTDB lineage: Bacteria > Gemmatimonadota > Gemmatimonadetes > Gemmatimonadales > GWC2-71-9 > CAVVWJ01. Next base: position 2,143 of record JACCRH010000126.1, on the reverse strand, counting down.
CTGGCTTCCGTCCACCTCGGTCACCATGCGATCGAGCTCGCGCCGGCCATCTTCCATCGTGCGGCCGGGCCGCAGCCTCCCGACCAGGTCCAGCGTCCCGTAGGCGTCGTCCTTCAGCAGATCGGGATTGATCGCGGCGAATGTAACCCACACATCCGAGTCGCGCGGTAAATCGAAATCGTCCGGCGCGACACCGACTATGGTGTAGGTGCCGGTGGTGACCTGGAACGGCTTCCCGAGGACGGACGAGTCGCGGCCGAATCGGCGCTGCCACAGCCCCTCGCTGAGGACGGCCACGGGGGCGGCGCCGATCCGGTCGTCCTCGGCCGAGAGCGTGCGCCCGAGAAGGGGCGCCACGCCAAGGGTGGGGAAGAGCTCGCCGGTCACCACGCCGATCCGGTAGGGTACCGCGCGATCGCCAACCCGTCCGACGTCCGCCCAGACACCGTTGTAGTCCACGCCGGCCAGTTGCTCGAAGACCCGGGTGCCCTCGGCCAGCGCCCTCATTGTCGAATGGGTCAGGGGAACGTGCCCGAAGCCCGACGACTGGAAGACCCCCCAGGACACGAGGACGCGGTCCTGGTCTCGCACCGGCAACGGTCGAAGCAGGACGTGCTCCACGATCCCGGCCATGGTCAGAGTGGCCCCGACGCCCAGTCCCAGCGTCGTCATGGCGGCCAGCGTGAGCCCCCGGTGCCGCCGCAGATTGCGGATGCCTTGCCGAATGTCGAGGGAGATGTCCATGGGTCGCCTCCTGATCCCACTACCTCATCCTGAGCGCCAGCGAAGGATCTTGCCCGAGCATGTTTCGACCGTAGTAGTGGTAAGCAGAGTTAGTACGAATACGAATCCAGCGCCGCCGCGCGCCAGTCCGCGGTGTAGGCCACCGACGCGAGCAGCCGCGACTCCGCGCCGATCGCGCGGGCGTAACAGATTCGTTCGATGCGCTCGCCGAGCCGGGAGATGCCCTTGTTACCCACGCCATCGCAGCCCAGCGGCTCCCAGCGGCTCACGTCGGCCAGGCTGCCGGCCCACTCGTCGCGCACACTCTTGGAGGCGAAGGTGCGAAGCCCCGGCGCAAGCTTGGACGACGCCTTGCCCGCGGCCACCGCCGCGAGCAGCGCCTCGATCGGCTCCGGCGGCCCTTCCTGGCTCGGCGGCAGCAGGTGGGGCGGCATCAGGGCAGGCTCCAGGATGCCCGCGATCCCCAGCGTGATCGCTTCAGGAAGCGCCGCGTCGAGATTCGCCAGCGCGATGACGGTGAGATCGAATTCGGGATACCGCTGGATGCTGGTGCGGAACCCCTGCCACGACCCGCCGTGCCCGATGCGGGGATGGCCGCGCTGCTCGTCTACCCCCCATCCGAAGCCGTAGGGGTAAGCCCCTCCGTCGTTGAGCCGGACCGGCGTCCAGCTCGCGGCAAGCCCCACGCTGTCCGGCACCCGCGCGTGATTGAGGCCGATGGCCCACTGCGCCATGTCGCGCACGGTGAGGTAGAGCGCGCCGTCCGCCGTGGTATTGAGCGTCGGGGACACCCACGACTGGTTCTTCAGCTCGCCTTTCTCCAACACATACCCCGCCGCCCGGTTGGGCACGATGTCGCTCTCGGAGATCACCCGCGCGGTGCGCATGTCGAGCGGCTGGAACACCCGCTCCCGCAGGTAGTCGCCGTAAAACTTGCCGGTGACCCGGCGGACGATGAACCCGAGCAAGGCATACCCCGTGTTGCTGTAGCTCCAGGTGGCGCCGGGCGCGAACTGAAGCGGTAGCCGAGCGTAGACCTTGGCGAGCTGCTCCTCGGTGTAGTCGCGACGGAAATCGACCCGGTCGCCGGTGTAGTCGGGAATGCCGGACGTGTGGGTCAACAGATGCCGGATCGTCACCGTCCGCCAGGCGGGCGGCCCCTCGGGCAGGTACTTCCGGATCGGATCGCCGAGGCCGAGCTTACCCTCGCGGGCCAGGCTGACGATCGCGGCGGCGGTGAACTGTTTGCCAACCGATCCCGATTGGTAGATCGTGCTGTCGGTGGCGGGCACCCGATGCTCCAGGTTGGCGAAACCGTACCCCCGGGCGAGCAGCACGCTGTCTCCGCGGAGCACCGCGACGGAGAGCCCGGGAATCCGCTGCCGCGTCAGCTCGGCGC
>JACCRH010000124.1 GCA_013813675.1 Gemmatimonadales bacterium | reverse complement strand
CGTCACCGCCAGCGAGGGCGCCGCCGGACCCCGCGACCGGGTCCGGCCGGAGGAGCGGGACGCGGTGCTCGGCGTGCTTCGAGAGGAAGGCCTCGCGTTCAGCTACGAGCCGGTGTTGGCGGACGCTGTGCGGCGGACTCTGGAGGGAAACGCGACTGACGACCTGGTCCTGCTGTTGGGCGCTCAAGGCATGGATCACGCCGCCGAGCTCACCAAGGGACTGCTGGGATGAGAAGGGTGACGACGGTAGACAACCCTCTACGGCCGCAATCCCCGCTTCCCCGCCACCCATGCGTCGTACACGTTGAACGACTTCATCTGATCGGCGAGATCGGTGTTGCGGACCAGCGAGTCCAGCTGCCGGGCGGACTGGCGTGGGAGGGAGCGGTCGAGGGTCGCGAATCCCCACGTCGTGGCGGCCGCGATGGCGGCATTGAGGCGGAGCTGCCGCAGGTCGGCCCGGCCGAACTCGTCGGAACGGGCGTGGTAGTTGGGGCCGTAGTTGGCCGACTCCTGGTTCGCCACCAGGTTGGGGATGCCCTGCATCATGAAGTCGTAGTTGTCCGTGCCGACGAGGGGGATGTTGAGGTGGGTGAACGGCCCCAGGCCGGCCACCGGCGCGAGCGCGCGCCCGAGCACCGGCACGATCTCCGCACGGCCACCGGTGAAGAACCCCGTGATCCGCCCGGTGCCGATGTCGTAGGACGAGGCCATGACGTGGCGGTCGAGCTCGGCGGCATGAGCCAGGGTGTAGCCGAACGACCCGTTCAAGTTCTGCTCCTCACCGTTCCACAGGGCGAATCGGATCGTCCGCGCCGGCTTGAGCGCGAGCCGGCGGATCTGTCGGGCGATGTCGATCACCATGACGGAATTCGCCCCGTTGTCGAGCGCGCCTGTGCCGAGATCCCACGAGTCGAGGTGCGCGCCGATGACCACGATCTCGTCGGGCCTTGCGCTCCCCCGGATCTCGCCGATGACGTTGTGCGCCTGGTACGCCGGCCCCGACTGGATGTCGAGCATGGCGGTGAGCGTGAGCGGGGTGCCGCCACGGAGCAACCGGAGCGCGCGGGCCGCCGCGTCCCGCTCCATCATCATCATGGGATGACGGTTGGCGAGGCCGAGCGAGGCGTTGTGCCGCGCCAGGGTGTTTCCCGGGCGGGAGGACATGTAGACCAGCCCGGCCGCGCCGGCGCCCACCGCCCGCCGCTCGATGTGCCCGGCCTCGGTGTACTCCCGAAAGAGCCCGTCGAGGTCCAGCAGATCCTCGGTCTCGATCAGGACGAAGGCGCCCTTGGCCTTGGGCCCGAGCGCGGCGTAGTCGGCGTCGGTTCCCTTCCCGGCGTCCACCAGCGGGGCCGTGAGTCCGGCGGCGCGGGTACCGGTCGAGAAGGGGAGGGCAACCACCCTGGCAGTGAAGGTCACGTCCTTGCCCCGCACCGTCGCCCTGGCCGAGCGCTCGAGCCAGAGTCCCGGCATCCGAAACGGCTCCTTGCGCGCGTCCACACCGGCTTCCCGAAACCGCTCCAGCGCCCAGTCGAACGCCCGGAAGTTTGCCGGCGATCCCGTCGGCCTGCCGCCGATGCCGTCGGTCAGCGCCTGGAGGTCGCGGACCATCGGCGTGTCGCCAAGCAGCGCGCCCACCAGCCGCGAGGCGTCATCGGACTGGGCCGGCAGGGAGGGGGCCAACCCGCCGGCAACGGCCGCCGCAACAGCGGCCGAGCGAACTAGAGCGCCGCGCACAGAGTCTCCACGACTGTCATCCCGAGCGGAACCGCCGGCGTCACTTGCTGTACTCGTCCAGCTGATCGAATCCCACCAGCACCTCGCGCGGCTTGCTCCCGTCCGGGGGACCCAGGATGCCGGCGTAGTGCAGCTGATCGATGATCCGCGCCGCCCGCCCGTATCCCACCCGCAGCCGGCGCTGCAGCAGTGAAGTCGAGCCGCCCTGGTTCTGGATGCACGCCTCGGCCGCCTCGCGGAAGAGGGCATCCCGGTCGCCCGCCTGCTCCTCGCCCGGGCCTGCCTCACCCTCGCTCTCCTGCGCCCGCACCATCTCCAGGATGTCCGCCTCCGCCGCCGCCGACTGCAGCGCCACCCGCCGCGCCTCCCGCCGCCCCACGTACCACTCCATGACTTTCTCGCTGTCCTCGGTGCCGATGTAGGCGCCCTGGAGCCGCATCGGCTCGCTCTTGCCCGGCGGCAGAAACAGCATGTCTCCGTTCCCCAGCAGCGCCTCCGCGCCGTTCTGGTCGAGGATGGTGCGGCTGTCCACCTTCGACGCCACCCGAAACGCGATCCGGCTCGGGAAATTCGCCTTGATCAGCCCGGTGATCACGTTCACCGACGGGCGCTGGGTGGCGAGGATCAGATGGATCCCGATGGCCCGCGCCTTCTGCGCCAGCATGGCGAGTGGGGTCTCGACCTCCGCCTGCACCGTCATCATGAGGTCGGCCAGCTCGTCGATGACGATGACGATCATGGGAACCACACCCTCGGAGTAGGTCTCCTCCGCGGGCGGCTCCGGCGGCGTGTCGGGGGCCTCGCTGCTGATCGTGACCAGCGTCATCTTGGGCCGCGGCGGGTTCCGGAGCGGCTTGCCTTCCTCGACCTTGCGGTTGAAGTCGGCCAGGTTCCTCGCGCCGTTCGCCTGCAGCAGCTCGTACCGCCGGTTCATCTCGAAGACCGCCCACTTGAGCACCGTGGCGGCGTCATGGTTGTTGGTCACCACCTTGTGCCGCAGGTGGGGCAGCGCGTTGTACATCGAGAGCTCCACCATCTTGGGGTCCACCATCAGGAGCCGGAGCTCCCGGGGCGTGTGGCGATAGATCAGGCTGGTGATGATGGTGTTGATCGTGACCGACTTGCCGGTGCCGGTCGCGCCGGCGATCAGCAGGTGCGGCATCTTGGCCAGGTCCGCCACCACCGGCTTGCCCTCGAGGTCTCGGCCCAGGGCGATGGGAAGGGCGGCGCGGCCCCTGCCCCAGTCGGACGACTCGATCAGCTCCCGCAAGGTGACCATCCGCGCGATCGGATTGGGCACCTCCACCCCAACCGCCCCCTTACCCGGGATCGGCGCGACCCGGATCGACGGCGCCCGCATCGACATGGCGAGGTCGTCGGCCAGCGCGACGATACGGCCGGCCTTTACTCCCGACCCCGGCACCACCTCGAACTGGGTCACCACCGGCCCGGTGGTCCGCCCGGCGATCTGGCCCTCGACCTTGAACGTCCGGAGAGTCTCCAACAGCGACTGTCCCAGCCGGTCGAGCTGCGCCTCGCCCGCGTCGATGTCCTCGCTCGGCGGCGGCGTGAGAAGGTCGATGGGAGGGGTGTCAGCTTCCTCCCCGGTCCCGCCGGGCGGCTCGGGCTTCTTCTCTTTCTTGCGAGGCTTCGTCGCTGGCGCCTCCGGCGGAACAGCCTGCCCCGAGCCTGTCGAGGGGGCGGAACGGCGGAACGGCGGAAAACTCCCGAGTTGGCGGTTACCCTCATCCCTCGCGACCGCTTTATCCTTGCGGCGTGTCTCCACGCGGTCCCCGACCTCTTCCGCCGTTCCGCCGTTCCGCCGTTCCGCCTCGTCCCCGTTCCGCCGTTCCGCCTCATCGCCGTTTCGCTTTCCCGACTCCCAGCGCTGCAGCGGGTGCCACGCGAAGGTGGCCAGCGTCAGCGCGGACAGCGCAAGAAATCCCAGCAACACCGCCCCCGCCACGCCGACCTTCCCCGAGATCGTCTCCGCCAGAAACCCCGGCACCAGGCCGACCGTCCGCGCCGCGAGCCCCCGCTCGCCGACATCCATGTCCAGCTCCGCCGGGGTCACCTGGGTCAGCACGCCGACCACGTAGGGCACCAGCACGCTGAGCCCCACGATCAGCACCGCGGACCGCTTCATGTCGAGCCCGCCCAGCCGGTCGAAGCCGGCGAGGGCGAGGCCGATGCCGAGGATGGGAATGCCGAGGGCCCCCGCGCCCAGAAGCTGCCAGAGCGCGTGCCCGATGTAGCCGCCAACCGGGCCGGTGACCTGGACTGGAAGGAGGGTGAGCCCGACGAAAAGGCCGGCCACCAGCGCGGTCAGCGCGCCGAGGCGCCGTGTCCGTCCGTCGTCCGGCGGGGCGATCCTCGGGGCGCCGCTCATGCGGCGACGGCGGCCAGGGTAATCCGGCGCTGGTGGAAGGTGGGTAGCACGGGGTAGGCATCGAGTCGAGCCGCCGCCCTCACGTCTTCGGCGAAGCCGAGCCGCAGGAGCTCGCGGCCGGCGCGGCTTCGCGCCAGCGGCCGTTCCCACCGGTCGCCGTAGCGCCGGACCAGGTCGAGGCTCGCCAGCGCGGCGTCGTTGAGCCCACGCCGTCCCTTGTGCCCGCTCAGCACCGCGGCCACCAAGCGGCCCGCCGCATACGCGTCGTCCAGCGAAAACGACCCGCCGCGGCCGGCGCACACCACCAGCACCGCGCCACCACCGTCTAGAGCCTGGCGGGCCTTTTCCGCCGCGAGCGAAAGGTTGCCCGCGCATGCGAGGAATACCGCTGCCGCGCCCTGGCAGGCGAGCAGCGCCTTGGTGCCGTTGGTGGTGCTGAAGACCAGGGTCTTGCCCCGAACCGCGGCCTCGGTCATCTCCAGCGGGCTGTTGCCCAGCTGAAACCCCTCGATCCGGAGGCAATCTCTCTCCCCCGCCAGGATCACGTCGGCGCTGGCGATGGTCTGGGCGAGACGCAATGCCTCCTCGGTCGACCCCACCGGGAGGATCGCCTTGGCTCCGCTGCTGAGCGCGGCGGAGATCGAGGTGGTGGCCCGGAGGATGTCGATCACGAAAACCGTCCGGCCTTGCACTTCAGCGAGCGTCAGGCCGGCCGGCGTGAAGAGCACGTCGAGCCTCATACGTCGGGGCGGAGAAGGTGCGACTCCCGCTCGAGGAACCGGGTGTCCACCTTCCCGGCCACGAAGTCCGGGTGGCGGATCACTCGGGCGAGAAAGGGAATCGTGGTGGTGACGCCTTCGAGGATGAAGCTGTCCAGGGCCTGGCCCATGCGGGTGAGCGCTTCGGTGCGGTCGTTCCCGTGGACGATCACCTTGGCCAGCAGCGAGTCGTAGTAGGGCGGCACCGTGTAGCCGGCGTACACGTGGGTGTCCACCCGGACGCCGGGACCGCCCGGCGGGTGGTAGGCCGTGATGTGGCCCGGACACGGCTGAAAGCCGCGGTAGGGATCCTCGGCGTTGATCCGGCACTCGATGGCGTGGCCCCGGAGGTGGCGCCCGTCGCCCTGGAAGCTGATGGCCTCGCCCGCGGCCACCCGGATCTGCTCCTTGACCAGATCGAAGCTGGTGACCATCTCGGTCACCGGGTGCTCCACCTGGATCCGGGTGTTCATTTCCATGAAGTAGAACTCGCCGTCGGTGTCCAGCAGGAACTCCAGCGTCCCCGCGCCGATGTAGTCGATGTTGGAGGCGAGCGCCACCGCCGCGCGTCCCATGCGGTCCCGCAGCTCGGCGGTGAGCACCGGGCTGGGACTCTCCTCGATCAGCTTCTGGTGGCGGCGCTGCACCGAACAGTCGCGCTCGCCGAGATGCACCACCCGTCCGAAGCAGTCGCCGATCACCTGGATCTCGACGTGCCGCGGCTGCTGGAGATACTTCTCGACGTAGACCGACCCGTTGCCGAACGCGGCCAGCGCCTCGTTCTGGGCCAGGCCGAACGACTGGGAGAACTGGTCCGCGTCCAGCGCGATCCGCATTCCCTTGCCGCCGCCGCCCGCGGTGGCCTTGATGATCACCGGGAAGCCGATGCTCTCCGCGAAGGTCAGCGCCTCCTCCGGATCCTCGATGGTGCCGGGAGAGCCGGGCACGGTCGGCACCCCGGCGTCCTGCGCCAGCCGGCGCGCGGTCGCCTTGTCGCCCATCTGGCGGATCTGCTCGCCGCTGGGACCGATGAAGGTGATGTTGGACGCCCGGCAGGTGTCGGCGAACTCCGCGTTTTCCGCCAGGAAGCCGTAGCCCGGGTGGATCGCGTCGGCCCCGGTGATCTCCGCGGCGGCGATGATGTGGGGAATCCGGAGGTAGGACTGGCGGCTGGGCGGCGGGCCGATGCATACGTCGTCGTCCGCGAAGCGCACGTGCAGCGACTCGCGATCGGCTTCGCTGTAGACCGCCACCGTCTGGACCCCCAGCTCGCGGCATGCCCGGATGACCCGCAAGGCGATCTCGCCGCGGTTGGCGATCAACACCTTCTTAAACAAGTCGGCTGACCTTCGGGACCGTCAAGGCGTCAGGTCCAGCGACCGCGCGGCCCCCATGTCCCCGGTGATCTCGGAGAACTTCCGGTCCGACGCCGAATCCACTCCCGACACTCTGAGGGCGAACTCGCTCGGGTTCGAGGAATAGAACAGCGCGCTCTCGTAGGAGATCATCCCCTCCTTGAACCACTTCATCAGCGACTGGTCGAACGACTGCATGCCGTAGGAGACGGTCCCCTCGGAGATCAGGTCGGGGATGTTGAGGGCCTTCTCGATGTCCCGCATGTTGTCGGCGACGGCGGCGGTGTTGATCAGCACCTCGCACCCCGGCACCCGCCCCCGCCCGTCGGCCCGCGGGACCAGGCGCAGCGAGATCACCCCCTGGAGCGCGGTGGCCAGCAGCATTCGGATTTCCTGGTGCTGGTGCGGCGGGTAGAACGAGATGATCCGGTTGAGCGTCTGGGTGGCGTCGGTGGTGTGGAGGGTGGAGAAGACCAGGTGCCCGGTGTCCGCCGCCTTGAGCGCGGTGTCCAGGGTTTCCATGTCCCGGATCTCGCCGATCAGGATGACGTCCGGATCCTGCCGCAGCACGTGCCGGAGCGCGGAGCCGAACGACAGCGTGTCGCTGCCTACTTCACGCTGAGAGATGTTCGACGCCACGTCCCGGTGGAGGAACTCGATCGGGTCCTCGATGGTAATGACGTTGACCCGCCGGTGCTGGTTCACGTGGTTGATCATCGCGGCGAGCGCCGTGGATTTTCCCGACCCGGTGATCCCGGTGACCAGCACCAGGCCGCGCGGCTTGAGGGCGATCTCCTCCAGCACCACCGGCAGGTAGAGCTCGCGGATCGTCTTCACCTCGTAGGGGATCGCTCGAAAGGCGAACGCCAGGGTGCCGCGCTGCTGGTAGATGTTGGTCCGGAACCGGCCCACGCCGGGCACGCCGATCGCGAAGTCCGCCTCCTTCTTCTCCGCGAACTCCTTCACCTGCCGGGGGGTCATGACCTGCTCGGCCAGCGCCTTCAGGTCCTCCGGCTTGACCGGCGGCATGTCCAGGCTGAGCAGCTCGCCATTCACCCGCACCGTGGGAGGCCGCCCGACCTTGAGCAGCAGGTCCGATGCATTGCGCTGCACCATCTGACCGATGGTGTTCTTGAAGTTGAACGAGGACGCTCCTGAAGCGCCCGTCACCGTCGTCTCAGCCATTGGGGTCGACCCGGAAGAGGACCTGGCCGAACTCGACCGGCTG
>JACCRH010000101.1 GCA_013813675.1 Gemmatimonadales bacterium | reverse complement strand
GAACCGAGCTGGGCTACTCGGGCGACATTTTCTACTCCGAGCACCACGAGTCGCACGCGGCGAGCGCGTTCTTCCCTTCGCCGTTCGAGCGGGCCGCGATCCTCACGATGGACGGCGTGGGTGAGTGGGCGACCGCTTCGATCGGAATCGGAGAGGGGAACGATCTCCGCCTGGTGAGCGAGCTGCACTGGCCCGACTCGCTCGGACTGCTGTACTCGGCGATCACCTATTATCTCGGATTCAAGGTCAACTCGGGCGAGTACAAGGTGATGGGCCTCGCGCCTTACGGCGAGCCGAAGTACGTGAAGCTGCTGCTCGACAACGTGGTGACCCTCCGGGAAGACGGCTCCCTCAGGCTGAACCAGACGTACTTCGACTACCTCGGCGGTCTCACCATGACCAACGCCGCGTTCGACCGGCTGTTCGGCGCGCCGCCCAGGGTGCCGGAAACCCACCTGGTCCAGCGCGACCTCGACATCGCCCGCTCGATCCAGGAGGTCTGCGAGGAGGCGATGCTCCGGATGGCGCGGACCGCGCACCGCCTGACCGGAATGGACCGGCTCTGCCTCGCCGGCGGGGTCGCGCTCAACTGCGTGGGCAACGGCCGCATCCTCCGCGAGGGACCGTTCGAGCGTCTCTGGATTCAGCCGGCCTCGGGCGACGCTGGCGGAGCCCTCGGTGTCGCCCAGCTCATCTGGCACCGGCACCTCGCCGCGCCGCGCCGGGTGAACTCCCACGACTCGATGAAGGGCGCCTACCTGGGCCCAGACTTCACGGCCGACGAGATCCGGGCCTTTCTGGACTCGGTGGGCGCGGTGTACCACTGCGCGCAGCCCGACGAGCTGATCGAGCGGGCAGCCCAGCTCCTGGCCGAAGGCGCGGTGGTCGGCTGGTTCTCGGGCCGCATGGAATTCGGGCCGCGCGCGCTGGGCGCCCGGAGCATCCTGGGCGATCCGCGGAATCCGGAGATGCAGTCGCAGATGAACATCAAGATCAAGTTCCGCGAGGGCTTCCGGCCCTTCGCGCCGAGCGTGCTGCGGGAGAAGGTGGCCGACTGGTTCGAGCTGGACACCGACTCGCCCTACATGCTGCTGGTGGCGCCGGTCCGCACCGACCGCCGGGTAGGAACGACGGCGGAAGAGGAAGGCCGCTGGGGCATCGAGAAGCTGAAGGTGCGGCGGTCGGAGATTCCGGCGGTGACCCACGTGGATTACTCGGCCCGGGTCCAGACCGTGAGTCGCGAGGTCAATCCGGCGTACTACGATCTCATCTCGGCGTTCGAGCAACGCACCGGCTGCCCGGTGCTGATCAACACGTCGTTCAACGTCCGCGGCGAGCCGATCGTGTGCACGCCGGAGGACGCCTACCGCTGCTTCATGCGGACCAACATCGACCATCTGGTGCTGTGGCCGTTCATCCTGAACAAGACGGATCAGCCGGCCTGGCGCGAGGAGGGGGATTGGCGCAAGGAAGTCCCGCTCGACTGACGCCCCCCGAGGGCCGCAAGTTCGCGTTCACCCTGATGGCCGCCTTTGGCGTGCTCGCGGGTGTGAGCTGGTGGCGAGACCACCCGCGCGCCACGCTGGTGTTCGGCCTGGTAGCGGGGGCGTTTGCCCTCGGTGGCCTGCTGGTGCCGGGCAAGCTGGGGCCGGTCTACCGCGGGTGGATGGGATTCGCCCGGGTCATCTCCAAGGTCACCACGCCGATCTTCATGGCCGTGGTGTACTTTCTGGTCATCAGCCCGATCGCCGCGATCCGCCGGGCGGTGGGCGGCAATCCGCTGCGCGCGCACCGCGGGACGACCGGCTGGGTGGACCGGCACCAGGCCCCCCGAGGCGACCTGACCCGGCAGTTCTAGCTCGACAGAGGAGGAGAGTATGGCAAAGGGCGGAGTGGTCCCGGAGCTGTGGGCCTATATGCGGGTGCGCAAGAAATGGTGGCTCGCGCCGATCCTGATCGTGCTGCTGCTGGTGGGAGCGCTGCTGGTCTTTGCGCAAGGCTCGGCACTGGCACCGTTCATCTACACGATCTTCTAGAAGAATCTCGCCCTCACCCGCGCGGACGGACGTCAGCTGCGCCCAGTAAGCGGGAGGGGCAGTGATCGGGTGGGGGTTCCGGGTGCGGGCATCGGCAGCGGTACGGTCCGCGTCCGGAACCCCCACTGCGATCACCCACCAGACTTGGTAGACCTTGGGGGGGACGCTAATCACACCCAACCTAGGACTACCTTAGTAGCTTCGGAGGAGCCCCAAGGAGGCTCCATGACCACTCGTGCCGGCGAGCTCACCGAATACCGCCGCAAGCGCGACTTCACCCGAACCAGCGAGCCCGCCGGCGGAGGTCGGAAGAAGTCTCCCAAGCTGGCCTACGTGATCCAGAAGCACGCCGCCAGCCGGCTGCACTTCGACCTGCGGCTCGAGCTCGACGGGGTGATGAAGAGCTGGGCCGTTCCCAAGGGGCCGAGCCTGGATCCGTCGGTCAAGCGCCTGGCCATCCACGTCGAGGACCATCCGATCGAGTACAACGCCTTCGAGGGCACCATTCCCGAAGACGAATACGGTGGCGGCACGGTCATGGTGTGGGACACGGGCAGCTACACCTCCGCCGGCGGTGAGGACGATCCGGAGGAGGCGCTGCGCCAAGGCTACCGGAAGGGCGACTTCAAGTTCGTCCTCCGGGGCAAGCGGCTCAAAGGCTCCTGGGTGCTGGTGCGGACCCGGGGTTGGGGTGGCCGGAAGGAACAGTGGCTCCTGATCAAGCACCGCGACGACGAGGCTGATGCCAGCAGCGACCCCGTGGCGGAGCATCCGACGTCCGCCAAGAGCGGGCGGACCATGGAAGAGATCGCCGACGGCCGGCCCCCGAAGCGCTCACGAAAGCGTGGACCGAAGCGTTGACTGGAGGAAGCTGATGACCGGCCGACCGTCGGTGGGACTGGCGGACCTGGACGAGGTTTCCCGGCGCATCACCACGGGGGAGTTCAGCAACCGCTCCGGATGCACCCTGGAAGTCTCGACCTACGTGTGGAACCGGAATTCGTTCGAGGCCCAGCACGGCTTCGAGGACGCCTGTCAGGCGCACGGGATCCGGTTCGCGGTCATCCAGCGGATCGGCGGCATCGAGTGGGCCTGCCCCTAGATCTGCCCCAGCTTCTCTGCCTCCGGGCCGAACCGCCGCTCCAGACGGTCGAGCAGCACCGCCAGGGTGGCCCGCATGTGCCCCACCTCTTCCTCCAGGTCGTCCATCCGGGCCTCGAGCGATCGGGCCCGGCCCTCCGCCGCCTTCGCCCGGGCCTGGGCACTCTTGGCCGTCGAGCTGGCCGACTTGGCCTTTGATTTCGTGTTGCGCAACTGGATCTGCTGGATCAGGTCCCAGACGAACGCCATGGTCCCTCCCTTGAGTCGTGGCCTCTCCAGAGTAGGAGGTCCCGCGGTGTCCCGCTGTGACCGGCCTCATCCCACGGTATGGCCCGACAAGGCGCCTCCCGCGAGGCTCTTTCTCGCCATGGCGCTGTCCCTGCTCGTGCCGCGGGCGGCTGCGGCGCAGCGGGCGGCGACCCCGGATGACTTTCTCGGACTCACCCGCTGCGAAGCGGGGGCGGCGGTCACCAACCTGAGGTCCGACGTGCGCGACTCGATGCTGATGGCGGAGATCGAAGCCCACGAGTCGGTCCACCGCGAGCAGGCCGCGGCGCACCCGAGCTGCGAAGCGTTCCTCGCCACGCTGACCAGCGCCCGCCGCATCATCGATGTCGAGCTGCCGGCGTACTGTGCCCAATGGAAAATCGCGGTCGCGCGGGGCGCGGACTCGGCGGTCAGCCGGCGGGAGTTCGCCTGGCGGATCGCGGCGCAGTCGGGAGCCATGGAGAACCGGCTCCAGGTGGCCCAACGCTTCGAAGCGGAGTGCCGGTAGTGCGGGGTGGCGAGGAGCGCACAGGGAGCCGGGTGGTGCCGGCCGTCGTAGCCATTCTCGCTCTCGGGGTAGTCCTCTGGCTCGGCGGGCGGGCGACCAACGCGGCCCGTGGGCTGCTCCCGACCCGCGGGACGACCACGGTGGACCACGGCGTGGTGGTGGAGCGCACTCGGGCGGTCGCCCGACTGGTCACCAGCGAGACCGTGCTGCGCGACGTGGTGGTGTACCAGAATCGGCTCCTGGGGTCGACCAAGCGCAGCCTGGTCGTGGTCACGGGCAAGGTGCTCGCGGGATTCGATCTCGACCGCGGCAGCGAGGTGCAGGTGGACCACGAGGCCAGGGTAGTGCGGGTATTCCTTCCACCGGCAGCCGTCCTGGGCGTGGAAGTCACCGAGCTCAAGACCTACGACGAGCGGCGCGGTCTCTGGAATCCGTTCAGGCCGGCGGACCGCGACACCATCTTCCGCCTGGCCCGCGAGCAGCTGGTGAAGAGCGCGGGCGAGGTCGAGCTGGCACGGCACACCGAGGAGAGCGCCCGGCGTCTGCTCCAGGCGCTGGTGAGCGCGGACGGGTACACCACCGAGATCGTCTTCGGCGGAAGCCGACGTACCACGACTCCCTCTCCCGAGTGAAGAGGAAGGACGCCTTCCTCAGATCTCCCGCACCCGGGCCATGGCTCCCGCCGGCGCCGGCTCGTCCGCCGGGGGCCTGACCGGATCCTTCGCCTTTCTCCGCGCCAGCCGCTGCTGCAGGGCATCGAAATAGGTGTAGATCACCGGCGTGATGTACAGCGTGATGATCTGGGAGAAGAAGAGCCCGCCCACCACCGCCACGCCCAGCGGGCGCCGCGCTTCGGCGCCGGCTCCGTGCCCCAGCGCGATCGGCAGGGTCCCCATCAGCGCCGCCATCGTGGTCATCATGATCGGGCGGAACCGCACGCTCGCAGCCTCCAGGATCGCCTCGTGCGCGCTCTTCCCGTGGTTGCGCTCGGCTTCGAGCGCGAAGTCGATCATCATGATGGCGTTCTTTTTCACGATGCCGACCAGCATGATGATGCCGACGAAGGCGTAGATGCTGAGGTCGAGCCCGAGTACCATCAGCGCCGCCAGCGCGCCGAACCCGGCGAAGGGCAGGCCCGACAGGATGGTGAGCGGGTGGATGAAGCTCTCGTACAGCATGCCGAGGACCAGGTAGATCACCACGATCGCCAGCAGCAGCAGGATCAGCAGGCCTCCCTGCGCCTGCTGGAACGCCTGGGCGGTGCCCGCGAAGCTGGTGCTCACCGTGGAGGGCAGCACCTCCCGCGCCGCCGCCTCCACCCGGTCAACCGCGGTGCCAATCGAGACTCCAGGCTGCAGGTTGAACGAGAGAGTGACCGAGGGGAGCTGGCCCGAGTGGTTCACCGTGAGCGGCCCGGTGGATTCGGTGACCTTGGCGAGGCTGCCCAGCGGCACCGACACGCCCTGCCGGCCGGTCAGGTGCAGCAGGTTCATCGCCGACAGGTCGCGCTGGTACT
>JACCRH010000100.1 GCA_013813675.1 Gemmatimonadales bacterium | reverse complement strand
CTGCCCGGCTGCTTGGATGCCTCCCACCTCAGGCTTCACCGCGAGCGATCCGCTGGAGCCGGTCACGGACGGTGGCGGCAACCTCCGCTCGCTCCACGGGTGACGCCCTGGCCTCCTGATCCACTTTGCAGGCGAGCAGCTCGTCATCCGTGAGCGCGCTCGGCGCCACGATACCCTCCGTGGCCAGGGCGGTCGCCAGCTTTTCTAGGTTCAGCGGCAACGCTGGTACCTGTTCGGGATTGGTGCCGCCGGCGTTGTGGCGACGCGCCCAGTCCCCGGCCTGTGCCGCCCAGGCTTCCCGGATCGCGGTAGTCAGCGCCCGCACGTTCGCGTCGTTCTGCCCCATTAGCGTCGGCGGAAGAAGAATCCGCCGCCACCGAGTAACAGCACCACGAGGACGATGATCAGCAGAGTGTTTGTGCTCATTCGTTCTTCTCCCTTGTCAGTGTTGGCGACCTGAGGATAGGTGAAGCCTCGTACCCCTTGCCAGCAGTTTAACGCACGGAGTCACTCGGCGGCGGCGCAGAGAGCGTGTCCTCCAGACGCGCTGAATCGCCGGACACCTCCAGGGTGCCGCTCGCCGTGTCCACCGTCATCTCACGGCCTCCCTCGTTGGAGCGGCTGCCCCCGCAGCTCGAAATGGCGATAACACCCAGCAGGATCATCAGCCGACGCATAGTCCCTCCGTTGTGGTTGGTGTCACGGGCGTTGTCGGGCTCCGGGGTCGGGAATGGACCTGGACCTGCCGGCGGCTCGATTTCGGTTCCCGGCCTGGCGTTTCCTTCGCGGCTCCTTCGGAGCCTCCTCCTCATGGGCCAGCCGATGGGCCCTACCCGGATCTGTGCTTGCGTTGGTCCATTTGGTTATGGAGCTCTTGCGCCGATTCGGGATCGATGCCGTGGGTAATCGAGACGCCCAGTTTGTCAACGAGAAACTCCTCGAAGGACACCCATACATTATCCACTTGGATCTTCCTGCTCCAGGCAGAGACCGTGATGAGTTTTTTGAGGTCGTCGGATCGCTCCGCCCCCAAGAAAATCTGCGAGAGCGATGCGATGGCCTTTCTCGCCGATAAACGCAGTTCCATCTGATCCATGACGAGGCCGGCGAACTGATGGAGCATCCAGCATCCGTCGGCATCAAGTTCTCTGGGTTCGAAGTCGATGACATTCAGGGTCCCCAGCCGATGCCCGTCGTGGGTTACCAATGGCGCCGCCGCGTAGAACCGAAGTCCCATTTCCCCCGCAACCAACGGGTTCGCCAAGGTCCGCGGATCTTCCAACGCATTCGTGACCACGTAGGCCTCGTCGCTCAGAATCACCGAGGCGCAGAGCCCTGGGGAGCGGGGAATCTCCTCGGTATCCAACCCGCGCCTGGACTTGAACCAGATGCGGTCCTCATCCACCAGCGACACAAGGGCAACGGGCGCATGGAAGTGGCGCGCCGCGAGAGCAGTCACGCGGTCGAAGGCCCCATCCGGCGGCGTGTCCAAGATCTCATAGCTGTGGAGAGCTGCCAGCCGCGCGGCTTCCTCACCGTTCGCGGGAGCTGTGTTGCGATGGCTCATTTGTCGAACTCGGAATGAGAACCGTGAACGCTGTGCTCGCTGCTTCGGAGTATCCCTTAGTTCGCTACAGTGAGCACCCACTCGACGGCGCGTTGTTGCCCGTCGCCCTTGCGAAGGGTCTTCTCGAGCGCGTGGACAATGTGCATCTCGGTCAGAGGACAGGAACGCTAACCCAGGGGGTTGTCAAGGGGATGCGCCGGGGAAAGGATGTCGCTGAGTCCAACGCGATCTGATCGAGAGCCGATTGGAAGCTCGAGTCTGTTTACCGGCTGCGACTCAGCCTCGAGGCAAGGTTGCGATGCACGTCCGGCCACTCCGACGCCAGGATGCTGTACATCACGCTGTCGCGCACGGTTCCGTCCCGGCGAGCGAAGTGATGTCGCAGCACGCCGTCCTTCTTCGCTCCCAGGGCCTCGATGGCCCGCTGGGAGCGAAAGTTGAAATTGTCGGTCCGGAGGCCCACCACCTGGCAGCCGAGCGTATCAAAGGCGTAGGAAAGCAGCAGGATCTTGCAGGCGGAGTTGACGTGGCTTCGCTGCCGGCTCGCTGAATACCAGGTGTAGCCGATCTCGACCCGGTCCACGCTGGGCACGATGTCGTGATAGCGAGTGGACCCCACGAGAGTGCCGGTTGCGAGATCGCGAACGGCCCAAGGCAGCATGTGGCCCTGTCGCTGGCCCGCCAGCGCATCCGCGATGTAGCCATCCATGCGAGCTGGGTCCGGCACCGTGGTAAACCAGAGCTCCCAAAGCTTGCCGTCGTCGACAGCCGCGCCAAGGCCATCCGTGTGGTCCGCGTGCAGCGGCTCGAGCCGGACGCCATGGCCTTCGAGGGTTACCGGTTCAGGGGTTCTCATGGCCGCGTCCCCCAGAGCGAGGCCACGACCACGGGCGCCGCACTGCGGCGCTGACGTGAACACCACCAACATGATCGCATGGGGGAACTGTAATCGGATGGCACCCTGAGGGGCTGGGCGCCGACCGCATGCTCTACAAGCCAATCGGCCGGCACCCGCTGCCTTCTCCCACCGCTGTCGTCTACTGCGCCACTACCTGTCCCCGAATCTCCCCACTGATCATGTCTCCGGCCCCGGTGTTCTGGTCGCCCACGCCATCATCGGTATGGACGTTGGAGCAGACTAACGGGCCGCCAATTTCCCCGATCGAGCTAGCCCCATGCAAGCCGCTTCTTCCATGCAAGACCGGTCGCCCGGACGAGGCTTATCTACCACCATGCTGCGCCAAGTCAGGCTGCTCGTCGCGATCCTGTGTGGGGTCACCATGGGTCGCGAGTCGAGCGCCCAGACGGTGCTCGACCGGACGCCGAATCTCTCCGGCGCCTGGGTCGGCCCGCCCGGAGTGCTCCATTTCAATTTCCTCCACCGCTTCTCCGTCAGCCCGGCGCCGGAGCGGAAGGTGAGCAGCGCCCCCACCTTTCTGCTGGCCGCGGGACTGCCCGCGCGCACGCTCGTCGGCCTGCACTATGCCAGCAACTCGGAGCTCTCCGCCCGCTATCCCAACGAGTGGGAGCTCTTCGGCCGCTACGCCCCCCTCGACCAGGAGCTCGGCGCCCCCCTCGACCTTTCGGCCCAGCTGGGCTACAACATCGCCGCCGAAGGTCTCGACGCCGAAGCCGCGGTGGCACGGCGACAAGGCGCCCTGCGGCTGATCGGGGCGTTGCGAGTCCTGGCGGCACCCGGCGACGCCGGCGGTGCCGACGTCGCGGTGGCTGCCGGCGCCGCGATTCGTCTCCGGCGGGGAATCGCGCTGTCAGGCGATGTCGCCTCTCTCACCGATCGCGAGGCGGGAGAGAAGGTCGCCTGGTCCGCCGGCCTGAGTCTTTCCATCCCCCATACCCCGCATACCCTGTCCCTGCACGCCACCAACACCAACAACGCGACTCTCCAGAGCTCCTCCCGCGGTACCGGCGAGACCCGCTACGGGTTCGAGTTCACCATTCCAGTGACGCTGAGCCGCTACTTCGGAGGTCGCCGGGCGGCGCCCGACACCGGTCAGCTCCCCGCCGCGGAAGCCGGCGGGCCAACCCGGCACCTACACCTTCCACTGCACGCCTCACCCCTTCATGAAGGGTGAGATCGTGGTCCGCTGATGAGCCGGTCCTCGCGAGCACTGACGATCCTGGGTCTGGCCGCCGGCATCGCCGCCGGCGCCCTGGCCGGGTGCTTCTCGGAGCGGGGTGCGACCGCACCGGTGGAGGGAGAATGCCGCTTCCCCATCGGGGAGGGCCTGCCCGGCT
>JACCRH010000095.1 GCA_013813675.1 Gemmatimonadales bacterium | reverse complement strand
TCGGGCAGAAGCGGAAGGGCGTGATCCTGTACGAGAAGTTCCTGGTGCTGCACGACTTCGTGCGGGCGCTGCGGGGGTGGGGGTAGCCTTCTGTCATCCCGAGCGGAGCGAGGGATCTTGCCAGCGGATGGCTCGAGCGCTGCCCGGCAAGATCCCTCGCTGCGCTCGGGATGGCACGGGTGGGGCGCCCTCGTGTCCGCCCCACTACCCCCACCCCCGCAGCGCCCGCACGAAATCGTGCAGCACCAGGAATTTCTCGTACAGAATCACGCCCTTCCGTTTCTGCCCGAACTCGGCGAACAGGTCGCGCAGACGTCCGCGGCGGGTCACGTAAAAGCGGAAGGTCTCCGCGAAATCCTCCTGCGGATGCTTGGCCGCGTAGGTGCTCACGTGATCGCGGGGGGCGATCGCGATGCGGCGCCGCTGGAAGTACACCCAGGTGTTGTCCATCCCCCGGTAGGCCTTGTCCACCTCGCCGAACGCCCGGCGGAACCGGCGGGTCCGGGTCCAGTCCCAGTGGTGATAGAGGAAGCTGTGGCCCAGCTCGTGGGTGAGGAGGCCGACGAGCATCGTCCACGGGATCTCGTCCTGCCGGAGCTTGCCCACCACGTACCGCTGCTCGATCTCCACGATCTTGGGATAGCGCGGGTCAACCCCTGAGATCCCCGGCCGGAGCAGGATGCGATAGCCCCAGTCGCGGATCCGGCTCACCAGCAGGAGCCGGCGCACCCGGGTGAGCGCACGGGGGATGAGATCGCGTCCGGTGGCGTCGTTACCGCACCAGGGGCAGGCGTTCATCCAATCGTCCACGCCCCGGGCGCAGTGGGGACAGTCGCCCTCGAAGTAGTCCCGCTCGTCCCAGCTCTGGGTGCGCCCGCACCAGGGGCAGTTACCCATCGGGTACTGCACGCCGCCACCGCAGCCCCAGTCGCACCGGGCGTCCATCCGGAAGCCCTTGGGGGCCTTGAGCGGACTTTCGCTGGAGTAGCCTTCCTCGTAGATGTCCGCGGCGCACCAGGGGCAGTAGGAGAACCGGTCCGATACTATCCAGCCGCAGTTGTAGCACTCCGCGCCGGTGACGTTGTCGGGATCCTTCCACTGCAGCTCGCGGGCGCAGTTAGGGCAGTGATGCCAGTACTTGTGCAGCCGCTGTCCGCAGACGCAGCGCAGCTCTGGCGTCGGCCCCCGCTCGCGCGTCCGCTTACGCGCGGTCATGCCGCGCCATCGCCTCGTCCACCAGCCGCTGCACGAAGTCGTAGTACTGCATCCCGGCTTTCTCCGCCGCGTTCGCCATGTCGTGTCCGTAGCTGATGAAGGGGTTGGCGTTGGCCTCGAGGAACCAGACCTCCCCGTCGCCGGCGAGGCGCACGTCGAGCCGGGCGTAGTCGCGGAGCCAGAGTGCCCGGAACGCGGTGCGGCAGATGGACTCGATCCGCTCCCGGGTGGCCGCCGCGATCGGACGGGCAAAGACGTTACGGATCCCCTTCCGGGCCCGATAGTCCTCGTCCCACTTGGCGGACTTGGTGGCGATCCGCTCCTCCGGCCGGGACTTGCGCTTGTCGAACACCATCTCGGTGATGGGGAGGATATCGAGACGCTCCTCGTTGCCCACCACGCTCACGTACAGCTCCCGGCCGTCCACGAACTCCTCCGCGATGGCGGGCTGGTGGAAGCGCTGGTGGACCAGGGTGACCCGCTCCATCAACGAGGTTTCGTCCTGCACCACCGACGCTTGGGCGATGCCGGCCGACGCGTCGGACTGCAGAGGCTTGACCATGAGGGGGTAGTGGAGGTCCGCTGGCGGCTCCCCCCGCTCGCCGGGCCGCCAGGTAACGAAGTGGGGCACCCGTATGTCGTGATAGGCCAACACTTTCTTGCTCATGGCCTTGTTGCGGGAGACCAGGAGCGCCTGGGGGGGAGCCCCGGTGTAGGGATAGCCCTCAGCCTCGAGGACTCCGGGCACCAGGTACTCCAGCGAGGGGTTGCCGTGGAACGCCTCCGCCGCGTTGAACACCAGGTCAGGGCGCATCTCGTCCAGCGAGCGGACCAGGTATTGAAGGTCGTCACTCACCCCGATCAGGAGCACCTCGTGACCCCGCTGGCGGAGGGCGTCGGCGATCTGGTACTCCATCTCCGGCTCGTCGTCGT
>JACCRH010000055.1 GCA_013813675.1 Gemmatimonadales bacterium | reverse complement strand
GGGGACGCGCTGGGACGGGGTGCGACTCGCTTCCTGCTCCGGCTGGCGGGGCTGCCGAGCCTCAGGCTGGAGACGCGCACGGGAAGGTTCGCCATCAGGTAGGCTGGTTGTCACCCTGAGCGAAGTCAAAGGGGACCATGCCGGCATGGTCCCCTTCGACTTCGCTCAGGGTGACAACCAGCCTACCTGATGGCAAACCTCCCGGTCCGCGTCTCCAGCCTGAGGCTCGGCAGCCCCGCCAGCCGGAGCAGGAAGCGAGTCGCACCCCGTCCCAGCGCGTCCCCCAGTCCCTCCCTTCCGCGCGATCCCTCCAGATCGCCTTCCAGGAATCGCTCCAGCTCGTCGAGGTCGGAATCGGAGAGGGTGGAGACTTCCAGGGTGGCGGTGTAGTAGTAGCTGCCGGCTTCGGTCGGGCTCACGTTGATCTGGTAGGCGAAGGCGAGCGCGGCGGTGAGCGCGTCGAGGGTGGCGTAGCGGCGCTCCTGAACCCGGCTGCCGAAGATGGTGAGCATGGTATACTGGTCCAGCAGCGGCTCGTGCCGCACCACGACGTCCCAGTAGACCTGCCGGGTGAGCTCGTCCAGCCAGCCGTTCCGCGAGCGCCAGACCTCGACGCGGTAGTGGAGCCGCACCGGCAACCCCGAGCGGAGAGCGGAGAGCCAGCGCCCGTCGCCCAGGAGATTGTCGGAGCGTACTACCGGGGCCCGGCCCCGGCCCCGCTGGGCCGAGTCGGGCGTCAACCTCGCCTCCAGACGCACCGAGTTGCCGGCCTGCGCCTGCCCCTCGGGAGGGGCCGCGAGCGCGAGCAGGGCCAGCGTCCCCGCCGCCATCGGCAGCGCCCGGATCCGCCGTGCCAGGGGCCCCGGGGGGTGGAGGAAAGATCCAGCCACTAGAATCGGCGCTGGAGCCGGACCAGGAACTTGACCGACTCGTCCTGGGAAACCCCCTTCGCGATGTAGGCCCCCACCTCCCCGGCATCGAGGCCGATCCCGACATCGAATTTCCATTCGTCCAGCGAGGGAATCCGGTTCACCCGCACCTGGCCCGGGCCATCCCCGGCCAGCCAGCCCTTTCCGGCGTTCGTCAGGAACACCAGATCGGCTTCTTCGATGCCGATGAACCGGCGACTGCGGTTCTCCCGGTCCCGGGTGCGGAAACCCAGGTTGAGCCCCAACCTGGTGCGCACCTCGACGTGGGCGCTGACGACCCGGTCGCAGAGCGCTGGAATGGAGGGCTCGGTAAATCCGGTCGGCGCACAGTTAAAGGCGCGAAATTCATAGCCCGGCAGCAGGTCGGGTCCGCCGAGCGAAACCCGCCGCTGCACCGGCAGCCGGTCGCCGTCCACCCAGCCGTCGGCCCGGAGTCGCGCATTCACCCGGAGCGAAGGGGTGATCCGCGAGTACCGCCGCACGTCGAAGAACAGCCGGTCGAAGGCGTAACGCCGGCCGACGGGCAGCTCCGGCCGCACCGCCCGGGGCAGGAGAACCGAGGCCACATCGCCGCTGCTCGAGTGCTCGTACCCGGCCCGGATCAGCCACCCGGTGCTGGGCAGGTAGCGCTCGTTCCGCGTGTCCAGGTCGAGCCGGACGCCGGTGGTGATATAGTGGCCGTCGTCGATCGGCGGATTGCGCCGCCAGCGGTCGCTGTTGCGGAACAGCGACCAGGGATCGGTCTCCCGGACGGTGCGCTCGTCGTCGCGGCGGCGGGACAGCTCCAGCCGAAGCGGACGGGTCACCTGGGCCCAGGCGAGCCCGCCGAATCCCCGCCGGTCGAAGTAGTCGCGGTAGTCCCGCTGCAGCAGGAAGGCGGACCAGCCCACCTCACTGAGTGAGAGCGGGTGGTCCTCGATCGGCGACAGCTCGCTGTAGGCCAGGCCGGCCACGCCGAAGCGCCCGAACCGGAACTCACCCCGCGCCTGATAGCCGAAGTCGGCCAGCCGGGTGTGGCTTCCCGCGGTGCGGAGGATGCCCCGAAGGTCGAGCTTGAAGGCCGAGCGCCGGCCGGTGCGGAGATCGAACGTGGGGCCGAAGACGATCGGCAGGCCTTCGATCCGGTTGTAGGTCCCGCCGGTCGACAGCAACAGCGTGGTCCGCACCTTGCCGGTCTGGAAGCTGGTGCGGGCCGCCGCCAGGTCGCCGATCGGGCGCCTGCGCTCTCGGACCTCGAGCAATCCATTGTCGGTCCGCGCCACCGGCGCCGCGTCCCAGAAGACTCGCTGCCGTCCCTCGTGGAAAGCGCCCGGCGCCCGGATGAGCCGGCCGCCGATGACCAGAATGTCTCCCCGCACGTCCGCTCCGGGCAGCAGGTGCAGAGTGCCGTTGGCCACGGTGATGGGGCCGTCCACCCGGCCCGCGATCCTGAGATTGCCGCGGTGGAGCGCCAGCCGGCCCTCGAATCGGCTGCCGGAGGGAAAGATCACGTCGCCCTGCACCCGGGTGGTGGTCGAGTCGTTGTAGAACTGGATCAGCGCCGCCACGACGTCGGGTGGCGGGCCGACCCGCTCCAGGCTGTCGCCGGGCGGCGCGTCGGGGTCGATCACGATCACACTGTCCTGGGCGCGGAGTGTGGGCGCCAGCGCCAGCAGGACCAGCAATCCGGCGAGCGGTCTCACGGGTCTCCTTCCGTGGTCTTCTCGATCCCCAGCCGGCGCATCCGGCGGTAGAGGTTGGCCCGATCGGTCTGCAGCACGCGCGCGGTTTCCGCGACGTTGCCCTCCGCCTGCGCGATCGCCGCGATAATCATGCTTCGCTCGAATTCGTCCAGGGCCTCCGACAGAGGGAGGCCGATCGCTCCGGAGAGAACCGGAACCGGCGGTCCGCCGCGCAGCACTCCGCGGACCGCCCCGGCGTCCACCGTGGGACCGCAGAGAATGCTGAGCCGCTCGACCAGATTCGCCAGTTCGCGGACGTTGCCGGGCCAGGAGTAGGAGCTGAAGGCCTCGAACGCCGCCGGGGTGAACGCGACGGCCTGCCGGGGTCGCACCCGCTCGGCCAAGTGGGCCACCAGCGCGGGCAGATCCTCCAGCCGCTCCCGCAGCGGCGGGAGGGCGATGGGAAAGACGTTGAGCCGGAAGAAGAGATCCTCCCGGAAGTTGCCCGCCGAGACCTCGTCCTCCAGGCGGCGGTTGGTGGCCGACACCACCCGGACGTCGGTCCGAAGCGACGTCTCGGCGCCGAGGCGCTGCAGCTCTCCCGTTTCCAGCGTGCGCAGCAGCTTGGCCTGGGCCTCGGCGCTCAGGTCGCCGATCTCGTCCAGAAAGAGGGTGCCCTCGTGGGCCAGCTCGAAGCGGCCCAGACGCCGCTCGGTCGCCCCGGTGAAGGCTCCGCGCTCGTGGCCGAACATCTCCGACTCGACCAGGTCCCGTGGGATCGCCGCGCAGTTCACCGTGACGAACGCCCGATTGGCCCGGCGGCTCGCGGCGTGCACCGCGGCGGCCACCAGCTCCTTGCCGGTGCCCGACTCGCCGGTGACCAATACCCGGGCCTCGGTGGGGCCGACCCGCTCGATCAGCGCCCGCACCTGCCGCATCGCGGGGCTGTCGCCGATAAGACTCGCCCGGCGGGCCAGCTCGGCCTGCAGCGCCCGGTTCTGGGCCCGGGTGCGGTCCAGCTCCATCGCGGCGCGCACTGTGACCAGCACCGCCTCGGGAGTGAGCGGCTTCTCCAGGAACTGAAAGGCGCCCAGCTTCACCGCGCGAACCGCGTCGGTGAGCTGAGCCTTGCCGCTCATCATGATGACCGGTGTGAGCCTGCCCCGGTCGCGCAGGCGGGTGAGCGTCTCCAACCCGTCAGGGCCCGGCGGCATCAGGAGGTCGAGGAGAATGACGTCGGGGTCGGCCTGGTCCACCGTCAACAGCGCCGCGTTGCCGTTGGCCGCCTCGACCACGGTGAATCCCTCGTCGCGGAACAGCGCGCCGAGCATCCGCCGGATGTTGGCCTCGTCGTCCACCAGCAGGATCTGGCCCGACGCCGGCTTCACCGGCCGCGGAGCCTCACCACGAAGGTCGCCCCGCCACCCGGCGTGGGCTCGACCCCGATGGTACCCCGGTGCAGCTCCACGGTCTGCCGAGCCAGAGCGAGGCCCAGACCGGTGCCGCCTTCCTTGCCGGTGCAGTAGGGGTCGAAGATGCGTGCCTCGATCTCGGGCGGGATGCCGGGACCGTGGTCACGAATCGTGACCCGCGCGCCACCGGCATCCGGCTTCGCGGCGATCTCGAGCTGGCCCTCGGCCCCGCAGGCCTCGACGGCGTTGCGCAGAATGTTGCTGAACGCCCGCCGCAGGGGATCGTAGTGTCCGTGCACCACGGGAGTGGAGGAATCGAGCGCGAGCCGGACCGTCATGGTGGGGGGAACGGAGGTGCGTACCAGCTCGTCCAGGAGCTCGACCAGGTCCACCGGCGCCGCCGGTCCCTCGGGCAAGCGTCCGAACTCGGTGAACTCCCGCGCCAGTTGCTCCAGGCGGCCCGACTCGGCGGTCAGCACCTCGATCGCCTCTTCGGTTGCGGGCGTGGAGGCGCGGGCGAGTTGTGCCACGGCCAGCCGGATCGGTGTCAACGGGTTGCGCATCTCGTGCGCGACGCGCCGCGCGGTCTCTCGGAACGCGCGCAACCGCTCGGCCTCGATCTCCTGCGCCCGCCCGTGCTCCATCGCCGCCGCCATCTCCCTCAGCGCCGTGCGCAGCGCCGCGAACTCCGGAGCCCCGCGCCCTGGACTGTCGGGCGGAAGCGGCTCCATCCGCCGGATATGTCCGGTCCAGCCGATCAATTCCTCGATCGGCCGGCTGAGCTGGCGCGAGAGATGACCGCCCAGCCTGATCGAGGCGTACAACGCCGCGGCGCCCAGGAGAAACACGGCGAGGCCCAGACCGGCATAGTAGTAACGGCCGTAGGTCTCCGCCCGCTGGAACTGGCCGATCGCGGTGTTGAGCGTGACGGCATGGGCCGACAGCGCGGCCTTCTCGTCAGCCCCGAGGCCGGTCGAGTCGAGGGTCCGGAGCAGGGCCCGGCCGGTCGCGCCTACCTCCTCCAGCGCGCGGCGCGGTCCCGCGGCCGGCGTGGCGGCCCGGATCGTGATGCCCCAGCCGAGGATCGCCGCGGCCGTGGGAACCGCGCCGAGGCAGATCAGGATGAGGAGTATGCGCCGGTGGAAGGAGAGCCGCATCGGCTCTGAAGATAAGCCGCGTACCGGTGGAGGGGCGCCCCGAGGGCCACCCCCAGACCCCCCCCCAGCCACTCCGACCAATGGGCGGGCGCGTACCCAGTCAGAAAGGGAAGCACGCCAAGTCCGGCAACCAGGGACGCGGCGATTCCTCCCCATGCCCGGACCGGCTGCCGCACGAAGCCGGCCCAGTACGCCGCGGGAAAGAGCAGACCGCCGATCCAGAGCGCGGTGAAGAGTCGCAGCCGATGCCCCAGCTCCATGCCCCAGGGAAGAATCGCGCTCCACCCGTGCGAAGGGCTCAGCGCCAACCTCGCCGTGCGGCGCTCGCCGGCGTGACTCGAGGAGAGCCACATCTGCCGGTCCTGGATTCCTGCCTCGAGCCGGACCGGGACACCCGGACGCGGGGGAAACGCCTTGGGCAGCCGCAGGATCGGCGAGTAGAGCCGAAGCCGCAGGCCCCTGGTGGGCGCGCTGAAGACGGCGGACCGGCCCTGCTGGGCGAGAACCAGGAGAGCGGCGCGCGGCACTCGCAGGGTATGGATCACCGCGCGGCCCCCGGTCGCGCTTCCCGAGAGCGTCGCCACCTCGAGCTCGACGTCTCCCCGCTTCACCGCGGCCATCAGCGGCAGGCTGCGGGGAACCTCAGCATCGCAGGGCAGGGCGGTCCCGTTCAACACGACCGACCGGACCGTGCCGGAGAATCGGTCAGCCTTGCCGGGGCTTCGGGTGCAGTCGTTTCGCGGTCGGCCGGATGGCGTCCAGGGCATCATGACGATGGCGGAGGAGCACAGGACGGCGAGCCACAGCGCGATCGAGCCGAGGAAGAAACGCCGGGCCAGCGCCGGGCCGGGTGCCAGAAGGCGCCCGAGATGAGGGGCGAGCGCCGCCGCGGCCGCCGAGCCGGTGCTGTTGGTCAGCAGGTCGCTCAGCGAGGCATCCCGCCCGGGCACCACGAAGTACTGCAGCAGCTCTACGGAGAACGACAGCGTTGCGGAGGTCAGCACCACCCGGCGCCAGGACCAGCCGCTCAGCCGCAGTCCCGCCGCCATCGGCGCGAAGAGCAGCAGGTTGAGTAAGACGTCGGACCCGCCGTGATCGCCGCAGACCAGGCAGAGCAGCGGAGTGAGCGCGGTGAAGGCGGCCTGTTGCGGCGCGGGGAGGAGGGTGAGCACGAGGATCGCGACCAGCCCCGACGCCGCGAGCGGGGCCCCCAGCCGCCGAACCGGAGGCGGCGACAAAACGCTCCTCAACCGCGCGAGCTCATCAGCCGGAGAGCCGCGCCCGCACGATCAGTTTGTAACCCGGCTGCAGCCAGAGAAGGGCATCCAGTCGGGAGACGGCCCAGAGAAAGGGGTAGAGCCCGGAGAGAAGCAGGAACTGCTTGCGGTGCTTCCGGAGGTCGGCCTGGGTGATGACGGTGCCCTTGGAGGAGCCGCGGTCATCGCCCCCCCGGCGCTGCATCGCGAGATACAGGCCGTTCAGCCCGGTGTCCACCAGCTCGGAGAAAGCCTTGGAGTAGGTCACCGACCGCTCGATCGAAAACCTCGGGCCAAGCAGCGTGCGGATCCCCGAGAGGCTGTACCCCGGCCGCAGATGTCCATGCCACTCGTCGGTGAGTCCTATCGCGTGGCGGAGCCGGTTCACCAGCGACCGCGGCTTGAGATGCGGCACGTTGATGATGACCCGGCCGCCGGGTTTGAGGATACGCGCGAGCTCCTCGGCGAAGCGGCCGTCGTCGGGGATATGCTCCAGATAGTCCACCACGACGATCTGGTCGAAGGTCCGGTCGGGGAAGGGGGTACCGGCGCCGTCGAGCCGGTGCACGTCCTCGCCTACCAGCTCCCGGATGGACCCCACGGTGTGCTCGTCGAGATCGGCGCTGGCCCAGCGCCCCCCCCGCCGCCGGAGGAGGAGGCTGATCACCCCGTTGTCGGCGCCGATGTCCAGGCACCGCTGGCCCACCGGGTCATCCAGCAGGGCGGTGATCCTCTGGTACTTGGCCTGCTTGAGCACCGATTTCTGGAACAGCGCCACCGCCAGCTCGGCGCTCACGCGTTCACCTGCCGCACTCGGGCCTCCGTCATCTGGTAGAAAGCCTCCAGCTTCCGGCGCGCCGCCTGAGGCGTGTGCTCCCGCTGCACGTACACCTTGGCGCTCGCGGCCAGACGCCGGCGGAGCTCAGGGTCGCCCAACAGCATGGCGAGCCCCCGCCCGAGGGCGGCCGGCTCCGGGTCGACCAGGTATGCCATCTCGTCGTCCAGCACCTGGGTGTGAGTCCGCAGCCGAGTGGCCAGGACCGCCGTCCCCGAATCGAGGTAGGAGTAGATCTTCATCGGCGTGTTGAGCCCTTTGAGCCGGGGCGACACCAGCACATCCGCCTGCCGCAGCAGGCTGGGCAGCAGCGCGATCGGCCGGGGACCCATGAAGAAGATCGAGGAGACGATCCCCAGCCGGTCGGCGCGCGCACGGTAGCGGGCGATGTCCTGCTCTCGTCCTCCGACGATCACCAACCTGGCGTTGGGTATCGTGGCCAGGGTGTGCCGGAAACCTTCCAGCAGCAGGTCGATGCCCTGATAGCGCTCGAGATTGCCCACGTACATGGCGAGGGGGCCGCCGTCGGCGCCGGGAAGCACTCGCAGGTCGCGGACCCCCAGGGCCTCGTCGGAGAGGAGCGTCGTGTCCTCCACCAGGCCCACGGGCTTCTCGGGATCGTGGATCCGGGCAATGTCGGCCAGCGCGGCGCACACGGTGAGCACGCCGATGCTCCGCCGGATCGCCAGCCCCTCCATGCGATGGAGCGCCGGAAAGGCGAAGCCCAGGCCCGGATGGGCCTCGACCATCTGTTCCGCGAGGGAGGAATCCATGTCGTAGACGTACGGCACGCCCGACAGGGCCCGGATCGCGCTGGCGATGAAGGCCGACTCTTCGACCGCGTGAACGAGATCGTAGCGGTTGCGGCGCAGCAGGCCCAGGCAGCTCACCACCATCAACAGGTCGCAGACGACCTTCTTGGAGGAGAACCCCGGACGGATGTTGCTCAGCCCGGGGGCCTGGGGGATGCGGTGGATCGTGCAGTTGGGGATCTGGACATCGGCGCCTTCGGCGTAGGTGAGCACGTCCACGATGTCGCCGCGCTCGCTCAGGAACTCCAGCACGGTCTTCACGGCGATAGGAGTGCCGCGCGCTTGATAGAACGGATGTGGCGCCAGGAGCAGGATCCTCACGCCGGCCCCGCGCCGAGCACCGACGTCACCTCGGCGTCGCGCCGTCGCTGATCCCACCCCCGCGCGTCGCCGACGATCCGGCAGGCCATCATGACCGCCTCCCGGTCGGGGCCCGGAAGGTCGCCCAGCTCGGTCCTGCGAAAGATCACGTCGCCCAGGGTCACCCCCATCTCCTCCTCGGCCGCATACAGAATCCGCTGGGCCACAGAGGACCGATCGCCTTGCGAGAGCTCCGCTCCCACGAGGGGGGTCTCGGCGGTACGACAGGGGCGCGCTTCGAGGCTCAGGGAATTTAGCACCCCATCCACGACAGTCTGGGCCACCGCTCGCGCCGTGGTGTATTTCACGGCTTCGATGATTCGAAGATTGGCGGGCCCATCGCCGCCCGGCCCGATTCCCCGGGGACGTTCGGCCAGGATCGCCGCCGGCCCGGACTCGAGGCCGGCCTTGAGCGGGAGGCGCCCCCACTGGATGCCTAGGACGTCGGCCTCCGAGAGGCCCAGCCCGGGGCAGGCGCGGTTGAACTGGGCCAGGAGAGTCTCGGCGCCGCGCTCGAGCGCCGCGGCGTGGCCGTCGCCAGAGTGAGTCACGCCATACCAGGTGCCGAGGAGCGTGGTCCGCTCCTGCGGTGCCAGAAAGAGGAATCTGCCTCCCGAGCCCCCCGGGTCAGCTTCGGAGGACGGATCGGAGCGAAGCCCGATGGCGGCGTCGGACCATCGCCGACCCACCACCAGGTTGAGGGCCAGCGCGTGCCGGGGGGAGCCGGGAACGGGGGTCGGGCGCTCTTGGGCCAAGCCGGCAAGCGCCTGGCTCCACGGCCCGGCGGCGATCACCACCTGTCGGGCCCGCACCTGATGGCTTCGGCCGGTCAGCCGATCGGTCACGCGCACCGCGCGCACGGCGCCCCCCGTCACCTCGAATCCGTCGGCCTCCGCGTGGTTGGCCACCTGGGCGCCGACCGACGCGGCCGAGACGACGAAGGCGAGGGTGAGGCGCTCCGGACGGGTCATGCGGGCGTCGTACCAGAGCGCCCCGCCAGTGCAGGAGTCCCGATCGAGCGCAGGAAACCGCCTGAGGCACTCGGATCGGGAAAGCACCCGTCCGGCGGCGATGTGGCGGCTGGGGTGCAGGTCTCGGTTGCGGGCGGGGGAGAGAAGATGGGTGAGCGTGAGCGCGACGCCGAAGGCCGCTCTGCCGGGCACGCCCGGCGGGCCGGTGGGCACCAGGACCGGCAGCGGTTGGACAAGTCCCGGGGCCACTCGCAGGAGCGCCGACCGCTCGCGGGTGGATTCTCTCATCCGTACCAGGTCGCCGCGGGCCAGATAGCGGATGCCGCCGTGCACGATCCGCAGGCTGTTGGCCGACGTCGCACCCCCGAAATCGTCCCGCTCCACCAGGGCCACCTTGAGCCCGCGCAGCGCCGCGTCCCAGGCTACGCAGGCTCCCTGGATGCCGCCCCCGATGACCAGCACGTCGTGCTCGGCGCCGCCGAGCTGCTCCAGATTCCGCCGCATCGCCCCGATTGCCGCGCCGCTCCGCTCAGGCCTGCCCTGGGCCTGCCGAACGGGCCTGCGCTGAGCTTGCCGAATGGGCCTGCCCTGAGCTTGCCGAAGGGGTCCGCTCGCGGACCCGATAGGCCCGGCGGTGCGGCGCGCGCAGGTGCACGATGATCTCGCCGATCAGGCCGAGTCCCAGGAGCTGCACGCCCAGCGCCAGCAGCAGCACGGCCAGCAGCAGCAAGGGACGGTTGGCGATCCCCTGACCTTCGATGCGATTGACCAGCAGGACCAGCGAGGTGATCCCGCCGGCGAAGAAAAACCCGGAGCCGACCAGCCCGAAGAACCGGAGCGGCTTCTCGGTGAACTTGGCGAGGAAGAAGAACGCGGCCAGGTCGAGCAGCCGCCGGGCGTACACTCCCGGCCCATAGAGCCGGGTCGCGGCGTTGCTGGGATGCTGGGGCACCGCCACCTCGGTCACCCGGTAGCCCTCCCGCACGGCGAGCGCCGGAATGAATCGGTGGAGGTCGCCATAGAGCGGGAGCCCCTCGGCCACGGCGCGGCGCATGACCCGCACGCCGCAGGCGATGTCGTGGAACGGCCGGTCGGTGACGCCGGCGATCATCCGGTTGAACACCACCGACTGCAGCCGGTTGAGCCAACTGTCGATCCGGGGCGAACGGCTGGCGACCACCATGTCGGTCTCGTCGCCCAGCGCCTCCAGCAGCTGTCCGACACCCTCCGGCGTCACCTGGAAATAGGCCGGAAGCGTGAGGATCACGTCCCCCCGGCTCCGCTCGATGCCCAGGCGGAGCGCGGCGGTCTCGCCGAAGGCGCGGGCGAAGCGGAGAAACTTCAGGTTGTCCCGTGCCTGGCTCAGGGCCGACAGTTCCGGCGGCGGGGTGAACCCTCCGTCGAAGACGAAGAGGAACTCATGCTCTTCGCCCCGAGTGTCGAGCTCCGCGGCAAAGCTTCGGTAGAGGGTCACGAGGTCATCTGCCCGCTCGACCACCGGGACGATCACGGAGATGAACCTGGCGTCGGCGCCGCTCCCGGTGGGGGAGGGCTCGAGGGACGACTCCATCAGCACACCCTGTCCCATATCAACGGACCTCCCAGGCGGTCGGAATTTCGTTCGCGCTTTCGCGCTCGCTGTTCACAGCCACTTCGGCCACCAAGCCGAGCATTGCCAGGTAGAACGCGGCCCCTGCGCAGAGGAGTGCGGCGCCGGGGAAGACCAGGGCCGCCGCCTTGCTCGGTTGGAACTCCGCGGCTGCCACTACTGCCATCGCCGCGAAGAGCAACGCCCCGATCACCATCGGGATCGCTAGCGTGCCGAACCCGACCAGGGGCCGAGAGCGGAAGGTGGTGATCATCTTGAGCGTGAGCAGGTCCACCAGGACCTTTACCGTCCGGGAGATACCGTACTTGCTCTCGCCGAACCGCCGGGCGTGATGCCGCACCGGCATCTCGGTGATCCGGGCGCCCACACTGGCGCTGAGGGCGGGGATGAAGCGGTGCTGCTCCGCGTAGAGCGAGATCCGGTCGAGCAAGTCCCGCCGGTAGGCTTTGAGGGAGCATCCATTGTCGGTGATCTGCACACCGGTCAGGCGCCGGATGATCCGGTTGGCCACCCACGAGGGCACCTTGCGCAGCAGAAACTTGTCCTGGCGCTGCTGGCGCCAGCCGCAGACCAGGTCGTATCCCTCGTCGAGCTTGGCGAGGAGGGCCGGGATGTCGCGGGGATCGTTCTGCAGGTCGCCATCGAGCGACACCACGACGCGGCCACGGGCATGATCGAACCCCGCCATCATGGCCGCTGTCTGTCCCACATTCCGTCCCAGGGCGAGGCCCCCCACCCGGGGGTCGGCCCGCGAGGCCGCTGCCACTTGGGCCCAGGTGTCGTCCCGGCTCCCGTCATCCACCAGAATCACCTCGAAGCTCCCGGCGTACCCGCCCATGGCCTCGAGGATCCACTGGACTAAGGGATCGACGTTCTGAGACTCGTTGTACAGCGGGGCGACCACCGACAGGTCGAGCTGGTCGGCCGCCGGCTCCGCCGGAGGAATTGCCACCATGTCGGGATACTTTCCGTGTGTTGGGTCCGGTGGAAGATATGGAATCGACCCGCGCCTTACCAGCAATCCGCGTTCCGCTCACATCAGCCCGACCTAGGGAGTCGAACTGGCTACCGGTCAAGGGGTTGCGCCCAAACGACAAGACCCGCCCGGAGGGGCGGGGATGGCGGATCGCACGGAAGTGGCCAGGGACGGCGACGACGACTCCCACCCGACAGGCGGGATGAGGCTCACCAGCCTCCGCGCCGCAGGAAGATGACCGGGATGGTCTGCACCATGATGCGGATGTCCTGCCCCACGCTGCGCCGCCGGATGTACTCCAGGTCGTAGCGCACCTTGGTGCGCACGTCGTCCACCGAGCGGTCGTAGTGGTGGTGGATCTGGGCCAGCCCGGTGATGCCCGGCTTGGCCCGCTGGCGCAGCGGGTACTCGGTGATGTGCTCCCGCA
This sequence comes from Gemmatimonadales bacterium, assembly GCA_013813675.1. Taxonomy (GTDB): domain Bacteria; phylum Gemmatimonadota; class Gemmatimonadetes; order Gemmatimonadales; family GWC2-71-9; genus CAVVWJ01. The sequence continues at coordinate 222 of JACCRH010000055.1, read as the reverse complement.
GCTCGGCGAAGATGGTGGGCCGTTCCGGCCGGGGGCCGACGATGTTCATCTCGCCCCGCAGCACGTTGAGCAGCTGGGGGATCTCGTCCAGCCGATACTGGCGGAGGAAGCGCCCCACCGGGGTGATCCGGGGGTCGTTCTGGGTGGCCCAGACGGCGCCGCTCTCGTGCTCGGCGTTCTCCCGCATGGTGCGGAACTTATAGATGGTGAACGGGCGGCCGC
>JACCRH010000054.1 GCA_013813675.1 Gemmatimonadales bacterium | reverse complement strand
CTCGGCGATGGTCTTCATCGGGAACGCGATCTCCACCTGGTACCTGACGGTGCTGCAGGAGAACCCGCCGATCTCCTGGGCCGACGTGTTCTACCTCTCCGACTCGCTGCTCATCCTCGCCGCCCTGCTGTCGTTCCCGCTGGCCCGCCGGACCCGGCTGGAGCGGTGGAAGTTCGGGCTCGACGCGGCCATGGTCCTGGTCGGCGGCGCGGTGGTCATCTGGTACTACTCGATCCGGCCCACCACGGCGGCGTCGGAGAACAGCAGCATCGTCATCACCATGCTCGCGTTCGCCTACCCGCTGGTGAGCATGCTGATTCTGCTCGGCATCACCACGGTGATCCTGCGGCGACCCACCGACGGCAACCGGGTCGCCTTCGGTCTGCTGGTCGGCGCGGTGACGATCAGCGTGGTGGCCGACCTGACCTTCAACCTGGTGTCGCTGGAGACCGGCGGGCGCAGCGCGGGGATCGTGGACGGCGCCTACCTGCTCTGCTACGTGCTGCTGATGGCGGGTGGCGAGCTTTACTACCGCCGGCCGGTGCCGCGCTCCACTCCGGGCGCGAGGCCACGGACCCGGATGCAGCCCACCAGTCCGCTGCCCTACCTGGCGGTGGCGAGCACCTATGCCCTGCTGGTCCACGCCGTCATGGAACCGTGGACCGATCCGGTCAGCGGGCTCGCCGTCGGCGCGCTGCTGGTGACGCTGCTGGTGGTGGTCCGGCAGCTCCTCGCGGTCCGGGAAAACGTGCGGCTCCTGGCGGACACCGCCGTGCGGCAGAACGAGGCCCGCTTCCGCTCGCTGGTGCAGCACTCGTCCGACGTCATCATCGTGACCCGGGCCAACGGCACCATGCGGTTCGTGAGCCCCTCGGCCAACCGGGTCTTCGGGTACGACCCCTCCGAGATGGTTGGCCGCCCGATCGCCTCCCTGCTGCACCCCGACGATCTCGGCCGCGCCACGACTCTGTTCGAGAGCGCCTCCAAAACGCCGGGGGTGACGGGCCCGGTCGAATGGCGTTTCCGCCAGCCCGACGGCTCCTGGCTCAGCGCCGAGATCCTGGCCACCAACCTCACCGGCGATCCCACGGTGCGCGGCATCGTGCTCAACACCCGCGACGTGAGCGAGCGGAAGCGGCTGGAGGAACAGCTCACCCATCAGGCGTTCCACGACCCGCTCACCGGTCTCGCCAACCGCGCCCTCTTCCGCGACCGGGTGAGCCACGCACTGGCCCTGGCCCAGCGTCAGTCCCACCTGATCACCGTGCTCTTCCTCGACCTGGACGACTTCAAGCGGGTAAACGACAGCCTGGGCCACGCCGAGGGCGACCGGCTGCTGATCTCCGCGGCGGAGCGGTTCCTCTCCTGCGCCCGCGCGGCCGATACCGTCGCCCGGCTGGGGGGCGACGAGTTCGCCATCCTGATCGAGCACGCCGCGGGACCCGACGGCCGGAGCGAGCTGCTCGAGCGCCTGGCGACGGCGATGAGCCATCCGTTCACTCTGAGCGGCAACCAGGTGCAGGTCACCGCCAGCATCGGCGTCGCCGCCGCGGCCGCCGGCGAGACGGCCGACGACCTGCTCCGCAACGCCGACGTGGCGATGTACGCCGCCAAGCGCCGGGGCAAGGGCCGCTCGGAGACCTACGAGTCGCGGATGTACGCCGACGTCCGGCACCGGCTGGAGATGGAGGCCGCGCTCCGCGCCGCGATCGACGGCAGCGAGCTGACGCTGCACTACCAGCCGATCGTGCAGCTCGGGAGCGGCGCGATCTACGGCCTGGAGGCGCTGGTGCGGTGGGAGCACCAGACCTACGGCCACCTGCTCCCGCAGCACTTCATCCCGCTGGCCGAGGAGACCGGGCTCATCGTCAAGCTGGGCGCCTGGGTGCTGGACGAGGCCTGCCGCCAGATCCAGGTCTGGCGCCTGGCCTATCCCCAGATGAAGCTCTCGGTGTCGGTGAACATCTCCGGCCGCCAGCTCCAGGGCCCGGGGATCGGCACCGCGCTGGGCGACGCCCTGGCCAGCTCGGGCGTGGACCCCTCCGCCGTGATCCTGGAGATCACCGAGAGCGTGTTGATGCAGCAGACCGACGTGGTGCTGGAGCGGCTCCAGGCGCTGAAGAAGCTCGGCGTCCGGCTGGCCATCGACGACTTCGGGACCGGCTACTCGTCGCTCAGCTATCTCCAGCGCTTCCCGATCGACATCCTCAAGATCGCCAAGCCCTTCGTCGAGGAGGTGGCGCTCGGCGCGGAGCGGGCGGCGCTGGCCCGGGCGATCATCGGCCTCAGCGACACGCTGAGGCTCCAGACCGTCGCCGAAGGCATCGAGATGGCCGAGCAGCGGGCGGCCCTGATCGAGCTGGGCTGCCCGCTGGGCCAGGGGCATCACTTCTCCCGCGCGCTGCCGGCGGAGGCGGTCGACCGGCTGCTCGCCAGCCGGCGCTCGGTGGTTCCGCAGCATCTGCACCTCGCCGCGACGCCCAAGGTGGCGGTGCCCCGCGACGCCTCCTGAGCGGGTGATGGCCTCGGCGCACAAGCAATACCTCTACAAGGTGCACCTGATCGCGCTCGCGGTCGCCGCGGTGCTGACGGCCGTGGTGGCGTGGCTGTTGAGGTACGCGGGAACCGGCGCGATGCTGCGCGGGGTGCTGCTGTTCGCCGCGGTGGCGGTGGTGCTGGAGCAGATCATCGTCTGGGTGCTGGTGAAGCAGATCCTGGCGCCGGTCGGCGTGGCGGCCGGCGTGGCCGTCTGCATCGCCGACGGCGACCTGAGCCTTCCCTCGTGGCGCACCCAGCCCGGGCGGGCGCCCCGGGACCCGCTCACCCGCACGATCTTCGCGATGCTCGACAAGCTGCGCGACCTGGTGGGCGCCATCCGGCAGCACGCGCACGACGCCGCCGCGATGGCCGAGCAGATCGCGGCCTCCACCCAGCAGATGACCGCCTCCACCCAGGAGGTCGCCGGCACCACCGGCGACCTCACCGAGCGCGCCAGCCAGCAGGCGCTGGTGGTCCGCCGCGCGGCGGAGGACGCGGGCAAGATCCTCAGCATCACCCAGGGTCTCGCTTCCGGCGCCGGCCAGGCGGCCGAGCGCAACGCGGCGCTGGCCCGGCTGGCGCGGGGACACCGGGAACGCCTCGACCTCAGCACTACCGAGCTGGGGCGGCTGGCCGAAGAGGTCGAGGCCGCGGCCCAGGAGGCGGACGCACTGGCGACGGCGTCGGCCCAGATCGAGAAGTTCATCACCCAGACCAAGGCCATCGCCAAGCAGACCCACATGCTGGCCCTCAACGCCTCGATCGAGGCGGCCCGTGCGGGTGAGGAGGGCAAGGGGTTCAGCGTGGTCGCCGAGGAGGTGCGAAAGCTCGCCGCGCAGGCCGCGCAGGCCGCCAGCTCCACCAGCGAGACGGTGCAGGCGGTGCTCACCCGGGTGAGCACCGCGCGGGAGCGGCTTCTGCGGCTGGGCAGGAGCGGCCTGGCGGCACGAGACGCGGCCCACGCCGCGGCGGAAGGCCTGGCGAACGTGGCCGCCGACGCCGAGGCCAACGACGAGTGGACCCGCGGGATCTCGGTCTCGGCGGGCGAGGTGCAAGGACTGATCGACGGGATCGCGCACCGGATGCGCGAAGTCTCCGCCGGCACCGAGGACTACGCCGCGGCCGCGCAGGAGATCGCCGCGGCGGCACAGGAGCTCAACGCGTCGACCGAGGAGATCTCGTCCTCGGCCAGTCACCTCGCGGACGCGGCGGCGCGGCTGACGGGGGCGGTGGGAGGGTTCAGGCTGGAGTGAGTCGGAGGAGAACCAGGTATCGGTTGTCATCCTGAGCGAAGCGAAGGAGACGAAGCGGCGTCCTGGCTCCTTCGCTTCGCTCAGGATGACAATCACGACACAACTTCGATGTCTCGCGACCTCCCGTGACCCCGCGCCCGCGTCTTCATCCCTCACTACCTTCCTGCATGCTCTCCCTCCTCCTCGACGCCGAGCTCTACGATCCCGCACCCCGGGGCCGGGCCCATCTGCTCGTGGCAGGGGAGACGATCGTCTGGATCGGCGGCGAGAAGCCCTCCCTCCCGCGGGCGTTGGCGCACGAGTTTGATCTGGGAGGGCGGCGGGTGATCCCGGGGCTCATCGACGGGCACGTGCACCTCACCGGCGGCGGCGGCGAGGCAGGGCCTGAAACGCGGGTGCCGCCGGTGGGACTGAGCCGGCTCACCCGAGGCGGCGTCACCACGGCCGTCGGCGTGCTCGGCACCGACGACGCGATCCGCACGCCGGCGGAGCTGGTCACTGTGGCGCGGGGCCTCAACGCCGAGGGCCTCACCGCATATTGTCTCACCGGGGGATACCACGTGCCACCGGCGACCGTCACCGGCGACGTCCGGCGGGACCTGGTGCTCATCGATCTGGTCCTCGGCGTGGGCGAGCTGGCCATCAGCGACCACCGCTCCAGCCAGCCCACGCTGGACGAACTGCTGCGGGTGGCGGGCGACGTCCACGTCGGCGGCCTGATGAGCGGAAAGGCCGGAATCCTTCACCTGCACGTGGGCGACGGCTCCCGGGGACTGGGGCCGGTGCGCGACGCGATCGACCACAGCGAGATCCCGGCGGCGGTATTCAACCCGACCCACGTAAACCGGCGCCGAGCGCTCTTCGACGAGGCGATCGCCCTGGTGCAGCGGGGCTGCACCATCGACCTCACCGCCTTCCCGGTGGAAGAGGGCGAAGACGCGTGGAGCGCCGCCGAGGCCCTGGTGCGCTACCTCGACGCCGGCCTCCCGGCGGACCGGATAACGGTGAGCTCCGACGGCGGCGGCTGCTTCCCGGTGTTCGACGGCGATGGCCGCGTGGTGGACATGGCCGTCGGGGAGCCCGCAGCGGTGGGTACGACCCTGGGCCAACTGCTCGCCGCCGGCCAGCCGCTGGAGCGGGTGCTGCCTGCGTTCACCGCCAATCCCGCCCGCCTGCTCATGCTCCCGCGGAAGGGGCGTCTCGCGCCCGGCGCCGATGCGGACCTGGTGGTGCTGGACGAGGCCGGGGGTGTGGCCGAGGTGATGGCTCGGGGGCGGTGGCACGTGCAGGGCGGGCGCGCGGTGATCCGGGGAACGTTCGAGTAGCGCGGAATAGCCGGCGGAGAGAAAGGCCTCGCCGGGGAACCTGTCATCTTCCCCGGCGCTCAACTTCCAGCGGAGGGAGCGGGTGGCGGACACCAGAGGATACATCGTGCCGGTCGGTGGCGCCGAGGAAAAGCTCGGCGACGTGGCGATCCTGCGCCGGTTCGCCACGCTCTGCGGCGGGGCGATGGGGCGGATCGCCATCATTCCAACCGCGTCCGAGCTGGCCGAAACCGGGGGACGCTACGAGGAGCTGTTCCACTCGCTGGGCATCAAGGTGGCCCGCTCGCTGCCGATCGCGAGCCGGGCCGACTGCGAGCGCCGCGAGTGGCTGGACGTGCTGGACGAGGTCGAAGGCGTCTTTCTCACCGGCGGCAACCAGCTCCGGCTCAGCACCATGATCGGCGGCACCGAGGTGGCCAAGGCGCTTCGGCGGCGGAACCGCGAGGGGCTGCACGTCGCCGGCACCTCGGCGGGCGCGGCGTTTCTGTGCGAGCACATGATCGCCTTCGGCCGCGAAGGCGCGTCGCCCCGGGCCAGGATCGTGACCCTGGCCGCCGGGCTGGGACTTACCAACCGCGTCATCCTCGACCAACATTTCCGGCAACGGGACCGCCTGGGCCGGCTGCTCACGGCGCTGGCGTACAATCCGTTCGCCATCGGGATCGGATTGGACGAGAACACGGCCGGGTTCATCGCGCCGGACGAGACCCTGGAGGTGGTGGGGAGCGGTGCTCTCACCATCGTGGACCCCTCGGGGCTCGAGTTCTCGTCCATGGCAAAGGTGCGGAAGAACGATCCGGTCTGCCTAATCGGCCTGCGGCTCCACATCCTGAACGACGGATCCAAGTTCAACCTGCACACCCGGGTGGCGACGGCGCCGCCGGGGATCGCGCAGCGGGTGTAGGAGCGGAACGGCGGAACGGAAGGTAGGGCACGGAAAGAAGGTTGTCATCCTGAGCGAAGCGAAGGAGACATGCACCGGGTCATGCCTCCTTCGCTTCGCTCAGGATGACAAGTCACGCAAGAGCCACTAAGGAGCAGTTCCTCCATGCGCATTCTCGACAAGGCCGTCTATGTCGGCCCGAGCCTGTACGCCCACTTTCCGGTCATCCGGCTCGATGTCGACCTCGGTGAACTCGAGAACTGGCCCTCGGTCAAGCTGGGGCCCGGGTTCACCGACGGACTGGTGGCGGCGCTGCCGGGACTGCGGGACCACTCCTGCTCCTACGGCAAGCCGGGCGGCTTCATCCGGCGGCTGACCGAGGACGAGGGCACCTGGATGGGCCACATCCTGGAGCACGTCGCCATCGAGCTGCAGAACGTGGCCGGCGAGCCGGTGACCTTCGGGAAGACCCGCTCACACGGCGCGACGGGCCACTACCACGTCATCTATCAGTACCAGCAGGAAGACGTGGGTATGGAGGCGGGCCGCCTCGGGCTCATGCTGCTGCACTCGCTCCTTCCCGCCGAGCTGCGGCCCGACGGCGCGGTGCCGCCGGACTTCGACTTCGAGGCCGAGCGCGACGAGTTCATCCGCTACGCTCAGCGACGGCACCTCGGCCCCAGCACGATGTCGCTGATCCGGGCGGCGGAGGAGCGGAAGATCCCCTGGATCCGCCTCAACGACCAGAGCCTCATCCAGTTCGGCCACGGCCGGTACCAGCAGCGGATCCAGGCCACCGTCACCGGCCGCACCTCCCACATCGCGGTCGAGCTCGCCTCCGACAAGGAGGAAACCAACCGCATCCTCGGCAACCTGGGCCTGCCGGTGCCCCGGCAACGGCTGGTTCAAGGGGTGGAGGAAGCGGTCGAGGCGGCGGGAGAGATCGGCTACCCGGTCGTAGTGAAGCCGTACAACGCCAACCACGGGCGGGGCATCACCATTCACGTGACCACGCCGGCCGGCGTGCGCGAGGGGTTCGAGGTGGCCCGCGAGCACAGCCGCAGCGTCATCATCGAGAGCTTCATCT
>JACCRH010000505.1 GCA_013813675.1 Gemmatimonadales bacterium | reverse complement strand
CGGCTACTTCATCGTCCCGGCAACGGTGAGCGACTACCTGGCGTCCACCAAGCTGGAGAAGATCGACGCGTCCCATCCGGAGTGTCGGCTGGTGCAGGAGGAGACCGCGATGTCCACCCGCCGGCTGCTGGAGATCAAGGGCGCCCGGACGGTGGATTCGTTCCACCGCGAGCTCGGCAAGATCATGTGGGACAAGTGCGGCATGGCCCGGAACGCAACCGGCCTGCGCCAGGCCCTCAAACGGATTCCCGAACTGCGAGAGGAATTCTGGCGGAACGTGAACGTGCCTGGCAGCGATGGCGAGCTGAACCAGGCGCTGGAAAAGGCGGGCCGGGTGGCCGACTTCCTGGAGCTGGGCGAGCTGATCTGTCTCGACGCGCTCCACCGTGAGGAGTCCTGCGGCGGCCACTTCCGCGAGGAGTACCAGACCGAGGACGGCGAGGCGCTGCGGGACGACGAGCGGTTCGCCTACGCGGCCGCGTGGGAGTACGCCGGCCGCGACGCCACGCCGAGGCTTCACAAGGAGCCGCTGGAATTCGAGTACGTGCACCTGGCGCAGCGAAGCTACAAGTGAGTATCGTCACGTTCAATGCGTCATCTTCATCCTGAAGTGCGTCGTGTCAACCCGACTGCGTCATTGTCATCCCGAATGCCGTCATTGTCATCCCGAATGCCGTCATTGTCATCCCGAGCGGAGCGAGGGATCGGCCGGCCATGAGAGTGAGCATCCGGACTCACACGCATGCGCGGCCCGATCCCTCGCTTCGCTCGGGATGACACTCGAGAAAGTGTCATGAACCTCAAGCTCAAGATCTGGCGGCAGCCGTCGCCGAACGCGCCCGGCGCGATGGTCCGCTACGAGGCGGCGGGCATCAGTCCCGACATGTCGTTCCTCGAGATGCTCGACGTGCTGAACGAGCACCTCACCGAGCGGGGCGAGGCGCCGATCGCGTTCGACCACGACTGTCGCGAGGGGATCTGCGGCTCCTGCAGCCTGATGATCAACGGCGTGGCGCACGGCCCCAACCGGGGAACCGCGACCTGCCAGCTTCACATGCGGAGCTTCCGCGACGGCGACGAGATCCGGGTCGAGCCCTGGCGCGCCCGGGCGTTCCCGGTGGTGAAGGACCTCGTCGTGGACCGCAGCGCGCTCGACCGGATCATCGCGGCGGGCGGGTTCATCTCCGCGCCCACCGGCGGGGCGGAGGACGCGAACGCGACGCGGATCCCCAAGCCCGCGGTGGACACGGCGATGGATGCCGCCCAGTGTATCGGATGCGGCGCCTGCGTCGCGGCCTGCCCCAACGGCTCCGCGTCGCTCTTTACCGCGGCCAAGATCGCGCACCTCGGGCTGTTGCCTCAGGGGCAGCCGGAGCGCTACGATCGGGCGGGCAGCATGGTGCGCCGGATGGATATCGAGGGATTCGGGCACTGCACCTTACATGGTGAGTGCCAGGAGGCTTGTCCCAAGGAGATCAGTATCGACACCATCACCCGGATGAACCGGGACTTCCTTCGGGCCAGCCTCACCGCGGGCCGTGGGGCCGTAGCGCAATCGGACTGACTCGCGCGGCGCTACTCCTGCTGGGACTGACAGCCATGGTCTGGCCCGGCGCGGTGGTGGGCCAATGGCCGCTGCGGATCCGTCTCGCCGGGCACGCCGTCGCCTCGCTCACTTACGCCGACCCCGTGCCGGGAGGCCAGGGTCTGGCCGAGCTCCGCCTCGTGCAGCCCGTCCTGATGCTCCGGGCCGATGGACCGGCCCGACTGAGCCTCCTCGCTTCGGTCAACCTCGAAGGCGCAACCATCGGTGAAGGAGAGTTGACTCCCGGCGCCTGGGGCGAAGGGTTCGTAGACCGCCGGCATCCCATACCTATCTCCACGAGCTGCTGCTCACCGCGGGCGACCTGCTGGGGGCCGCTGACGGTCCCACGGCGCTGTCACTCACGGCGGGGAAGGGGTTCGCGCCCTTCGGCACCGACGACCCGATGACCCGGCCGCCGCTGCGATACCCGGTGAATCACCACCTGGCCCAGGTCCTGGAGCGCGCGGTGGCGATCGCGGCCGTTCGCCACGGCGGCGTGAGCGGCGAGATCGGGCTCTTCAACGGGGACGAGCCCGAACGGCCCGGCCAGTGGCCGCGCGTCGGCGGCCGCTTCGGCGATTCCTGGGCCGCGCGCCTGACGGCCGAGCCGGCGGCCGGGCTCGAGCTTCAGGGGTCGCATGCCCAGGTCCATTCACCGGAGCACCGGCCGGGCGCGGGGACCGACCAGAAGAAGTGGAGCTTCTCCGCCCGCTGGGAGGGCGTGCTGGATCGGCGGCGGACCTATGGGCTGGTCGAATGGGCCAGAACGTCGGAGGCGGAAGGCTTCTTCGTCTTCTCCAGCCTCCTGGCGGAGGGTGCATGGAGCGCGGGCCGGCATCGTCTCTACTATCGATTCGAGCGAACCGAGCGGCCCGAGGAGCAGCGGATCTCGGACTTTCGTTCCCTGCGGCCGCACTTGGAGAACTCGATCCTTGGCGTCACCCGCTGGACGATTCACACCCTGGGGTACTGGCCGCCCGGGCTGGCGCGCGGCCCGGTCGCTGTTCAGCCGCTGGTCGGCCGCTGGTCGAGGTTTCCCGGGGCCGGATCGGACAGGTGGGCGGGGGAGTGTTCGAGGTGCGCCAGGTGTATGGTCAGGAGAGTTTCTGGAGCCTGACGCTGGGTGTACGGGTGGGATTCGGCGGTGACAGGCATCGCATGGGACGGTACGGCGCCGCGATCAGCGGGGGCCGCTCACATCAGCATCGGAACGAGAGATGAGAGACCGCGGGAGCTATACCAAGGCGCTGGCAATGCTGCTGCTCGGGGGCGCCGGTTGCGGCGGCGATGACGCCGGCCCCAGCGGTCCGCCCGGGCCGGAGCCGCCGAGCCTCACGTTCAACGTGGCCGGCGGAGGCAACAATGTGGCCGACCGGTATACCTCGGATCTCTGGGTGCATGAGAACTACGCCTACACCGGCACCTGGGGCGGGGCGCAACGCGGGGGGAACGACGGCAATGCGCTCAAGATCTGGTCGCTGAGCGGCACCGGCGCGCCCAGCCTGGTGGATTCGATCGTCGTGCCGGACATCGGCACGGTGAGCGACGTGGAAGTGAGCGCCGACGGGGCGCTGCTGATGTTCAGCGCGGAGCAGGGCGAGAACCAGGGACTCTACCTCTACGATCTCTCCGACCCGGCTGCCCCGGCCTTTCGCGACAGCCTACACGTGTCGAGCGGCTTGCACACCGCGACTTTCGGCGAGATCGGGGGGCGCCGGTACGCCTTTGCCGCCAAGAATCCTTTCGACCCCGCGCTGCTGATCTTCGACGTGACCAACCCGGACGCCATCGAGCCGGTCGCCAGCGTCCCGGTTCCGGATGACTACGGCATTCACGACACGTACGTGCGCGACGGCCTGGCGTTCGTCTTCGCCTGGAACACGGGAGTCATCGTGTACGACGTGGGGAACGGAGTCCGGCTCGGCTCTCCCACCGCTCCGGTGGAGGTGAGCCGGCTGGTCACCGGCGAGGGAAGTGCGACTTCCCCCGCGGTACACAATGGGTGGTGGTTCCACAACCCGGCGACCGAGGAGGCCCGATACCTCTTCATCGGCCAGGAGGGCCCCGGCACCATCGGCTCCAGCGCCAGCGGCGATATCCACGTAGTGGATGTCTCGGACCTGGCGAATCCTCGCGAGGTGGCCGGCTTCACGCTGCCGGGCGCGGGCGCTCACAACTTCTGGATGGATGAGGCCCGCCAGATCTTGTACGCCGCGTACTACAACGGCGGTGTCGTCGCGCTCGACGTCTCCGGCACCCTGAGCGGCGATCTGAGCGGCCGGCTGCTCGATCGAATCGAGCCCGGCGGCGACGGCAACACTTACACTTGGGGCGTGCAGCTGGCCAACGGCTCGCTCTACGCCAGCGACATGCTCAGCGGCCTGTGGCAGATCGCCGTGGAGTAGTCACCGCCCGGTTTGGCTGGTCCCCGCCGACCACCGGTTGTTCTCCCGCCGGACGTCGGGGTATCTGGACTCGGGGTCTACCGCGGCGGCGTTCACCTTTTTCGGTCCTGCAACGATGGCGGTGTAGCGGTCTCCCCCGAACCAGATCTCTACCGGGAGCTTGAGCCGTTGCCTGGACCCGTCGTCCAGCAGCAGCTCCAGGTCCACCGGCATCGGGATCCCACCCGCGTTCCGCAGGAAGATCCTCGATTCCACACCCGCCGAATCGGCCAGCGCGATCGAATCCACCGCCTGGTCCAGCTGGGCCGTGGTGTACAGCCACGAGCGCCAGAACCAGCTCAGATCTTCGCCCACCCCGTCCTCGATGGTGCGAAAGAAGTCCGCCGGGGTGGGATGCTTGTAGGCCCAGCGCCGGAAATACTCCTTGAACGCCGGATCGAACCGCTCGGGGCCCACCACCACCTCCCGAAGCAGACGCAGCGCCAGCGCCGGCTTGTCGTAAGCCGCGGGCCCGACGAACATCGCAGGGAGTTGATCGGCGAAGGTCATCACCGGCCGCTCCTGTCGCGACGTCGCCATGGCCAGGTAGTCGCGGATGCTCCCCCGATGCTCCGGCGGCAGGCCGAAGCGCTTGGTCCAGTTGTAGTAGTTGATGAATTCGTTGAACCCCTCGTCCATCCACGGATATCGCCGCTCGTTGGAGCCGACCACCATGGGGAACCAGGTGTGACCGAACTCGTGGTCGGTGACGCTGTACAGGGTTTCCGGGGTGGGCCGGTTGCAGAAGACGATCATCGGATACTCCATCCCGCCCTCGCTTCCGCGCACGTTGTTCGCGGTCGGGTACGGATAGGGCGCCCATTGGGTGGAGTAGTTCTCGATGGCGAACTTGGCGTACTGCGTGGCCTCCTTCCACAGCGCTTCGGTGGAGGGCGGGTAGAAGCTCATGGCGAGCGTCCCGCCTCCGTTGACCCCGACGGCATCCCAGATGAACGTCCGCGACGCTGCCCAGGCAAAGTCGCGCACGCTGTCGGCGGTGAAGCGCCAGGTAAACGTGCCGTACCCCGTGGCCGGGCGCGAGGCGGGCTGCCCCACCTCCTCGCGGCCCCGGATCACGACCGTGCTCGCGCTGGTTCGGGCCTGCGCCAGGCGAGAGCGCTGGGCCGGGGTCAACACGTCGCCGGGATTCCGCAGCACGCCGGTCGCCGCCACGATGAAGTCTGCCGGCACCGCGAGGCTCACGTCGAAGCTGCCGTATTCCAGGTAGAACTCCCCCTGCCCATAGTACTGCTCCGTGTTCCATCCCCTGATATCATCGTAGACCGCGAGCCGCGGGTACCATTGGGCCACCTCGTAAGTCACCCCGCCGTCGATCTCCTCGATGCCCATCCGGCTCCGATTGGGACCGAAGGGAAAGGACCAGGAGATCTCCAGCACCTGCTTTGCCTTGGGCGGCAGCGGACGGGCGAGATCCACTCTCATCACGGTGCCGTTGACCCCATACGCGAGCTGCCCCGCCCCGCTCGCGGCCTGTCCCCGAGCGGCGGCGACCGCCGGCTGGGCCACCTTGAGAATCCGCATGCCGCCTTCCGCCCCGCCACTTCCGAAGCGATTCCGCTGGTCGAAGATCTTCGATCCCCGGCTCTGACTGGTGAAGACGTTCTGGTCCAGCTGGAGCCAGAGGTAGCGCAGAGTGTCGGGGGAGTTGTTGCTGTAGGTGATCCGCTCCTCGCCCCGGAGCGAGCGGGCGGAGGTATCCAGCGTGGCGCGGATGACGTAGTCCGCCCGCTGTTGCCAGTAGTCCGGCCCCGGGGCGCCACTGCCGGTCCGGATGGAGTTTGGCGCGGGCAGCTCGAGCCGCCGAAATGCCGAGGTGTCCGGCGCTCCGGCGGTGGAGGGTTGCTGGGCGGCGAGCGCGGAGGCCGAAAGCAGGGGCAGAAGGCGGAAGATCAGCCGCATGGAGATCCTGGAGACGGAGTGGGCACGGGGTGAGGTGGGTTTCAGTCTAGCCACCCATCTGGACGGACGGCAGGGTAGTGCACACTATATTTCCGCCCTCTTGATGGGAGGCACGATGCACGGACGAGTCGTTTGGATGGCTGTGGCGGGCCTGATCGGGTGGTCGGGACGAATCGAGTCTCAGGTGCCTGCGCGCGTCGCCTTCGACAGCGCGGCGTACGCCTGGGAGGCCGGACGCTACCCCGAAGCGCTCGAGCGGCTCGAGCGCCTGCTCACTGGTCCGCACCGCGACACCCTGCTCGCGCCCATCGCGCTGCTCACCGGCGAGCTGTACCGCACCAGGGAAATCGCGCCGGACGCCGCGAACCCGCGCTGGAGCCCCGACGGGACCATGCTGGCCTACGAGATCGGCGTGGAGGCATCGCGACGCTCGGTGCTGCTGAATCTCAGTGACGCCGGTCCGCCCCGCCCGGACACCCTTCCCGGTTTCGCCGCCACGTTCGCGCCGGATGGCTCCGAAGTCGCCTACTTGAGCGCGTCCACCGCCGCGGCCGTGATGCGCCCCATGGGCGGCGGCAGTGAGCGGACGATCGAGACGCCCGGCCTGGTGGGACTCGCGCTGGTCTACCCAGCCGACAGCGGACCGCCCACCCTGGTCGCGGCGGCCGACCCAACGGCCCCGATGGCCCAACTCTACGAGCTGGGGGCCGGCGGGCCGCGGCCCCTGGCCGGCGGCGAGCGGGTCACCGGTGCTCCCCTGCGCGCCGCGGGTGGCCGACTGGTGTTCGGCTCCGCCGAGTCCGGCGTGACCATCCGGTCGCCGGACGGCACTACGACCGTCCACCGCGGAGCTGCCCCGGCGGTCAGTGCGGACGGAAGCAGCTACACCTTCGTGGGACAGGAGAGCGCCGATTGGACCATCCTGCACGCCAGGATCGGCGCCGCGCCGAGAGTGCTGGTCCGCTCCCCTCGGCCGCTGACCTCGCCGGCCATTTCCGAGGATGGCTCCCGCGTGGTTTACCAGGCGATGCCCCGGGAAGACTGGGAGTTGTACGCCGTCGGCCTCGACGGCGGCGAGCCGCGCCGGCTCACCCACGAGATCCAGCACGACATTTTCCCTCAGTTCGTGAGCCAGGGCCGGGTGCTGGCGGTCATGGGTGAGGGCCGCCACCGGCGCAGCTACCTGTATGACGGCGCGACCGGCGCGCGGACTCGGCTCTTCCACAACAACACGGTCCGCACCATCGCGCCGGAGTACGAGTGGGCGCCGAGGCCCGACGGGAACGTGGTGGCCATCGTGAGCGAGCGGGACGGCGATACCGTCTCGCCCGAGCGTGCGCTCTACCTGACCGATCTGAGACGCACGGTGAGCGCGGAGGAAGTGCTCGGCCGGGTGCGGGCCGCGCGCCGCGCCGAACAAGACCTGCGACGGCGCGGCACCGCGATGTTCGCGGGCATCGCGCCGCGAGTAAAAGGCCTGGTGGCCGAGGTCTCGTCGGCCCGGATCTACCAGTACGAGCGCGCGCTGTTTCGCCTCGGCTCGAAGCACGTGACCCAGCCGGGAAACAAGCTCGCGATCGAGTACCTGGAGGCGCTGCTACGCTCCTTCGGCTACCAGCCCGAGCTCCAGTGGTTCGAGCCCTCCCCAGGGGTGCGCTCCGCCAACGTGGTCGCGACGCTGCGGGGAACCCTCGATCCGGAGGTGCAGTACGTCGTGGGCAGCCATTTCGATTCAGTGCGGGAGGGGCCGGGTGCGGACGACAACACCTCGGGCACGGCGGCGCTGCTCGAGCTGGCCCGGGTACTGGCCCGCCAGCCGCAGGCCGCGACGATCCGCTTCGCCTGGTTCACCTCGGAGGAGTCGGGGCTGCGGGGAAGCCGCGAGTTCGTCCGCGTAGCGAGCCAGGCGGGCCACCGGGTGGTCGGCGGGCTCAACAACGACATGATCGGATGGGCCAACGACGACCGGCTCGACAACACCATCCGCTATGCCAACCGCGGCCTCAGGGACCTGCAGCACGCGGCGGCCTTTCTCTTCACCAACCTCATCACCTACGACGCCCACTACTACAAGTTCACCGACGCGCATTCCCTGGTCGACGCCTTCGGCGACGTGATCTCGGGCATCGGCTCCTATCCGGTGCTGGGGAATCCCCATTACCATCAGCCGCACGATGTGCTGGAGACGGTGAACCATCGGCTGGTCGCCGAGGTGAGCCGAGCCACCCTGGCCTCCGTCATGCTCATGGCCTCGAGCCCGAGCCGTCTCGCGGAGGTGACCGCGTCGCGCACTTCCGCGGGGACGGTCGAGGTGGGTTGGAAACCGGCGATCGAGCGTGGGGTGACCTCCTACCGGGTGCGCTGGGAGGACAGTCTCGGCGCGACCGGGGGGATGCGCGTGGTGCGGGGCACCTCGGCGCGGCTGGCGGGTGTCCCCCCGGGGGCCGCGATCGCCGTGCGCGCGATCGGCGGGCGCCAGCTCGAGGGATGGGACTGGGCCAGGGCGACCCCGGGGAAGTGAGCTAGGGGCCGGTGTCATCCTGAGCGGAGCGAAGGAGGTCATGCTTGGCCATGGCCTCCTTCGCTC
>JACCRH010000500.1 GCA_013813675.1 Gemmatimonadales bacterium | reverse complement strand
CTCGGCGCGGAACCGACCGCCCGCCCTGGCACAGGCTTCCGGCGTCGCGGCTCGCCGGAGCTCGGGACCACGCTGTCCGCCCACCGGGGCCAGGCAGATGTTCACGTGCTGGTGCCACCGCGCCACGCTGAGCGGCACCCGGGCGTCCAGCTCCTCGCTGCTGGCACTTCCCGGCGCGGTGAACATGGCCCCCGCCAGGGTGAGCTCGCCGCCGGGGGCGGGTCGATAAAGGAGGGCCTGCGGTCTGCTCGGGTCGAAGGCGGGGTCCTGGTCGTGCTTGAGCTTCGGATTCCCCAGGTGCACCAGCGCTTTTCCGGGCTGCATTTCCATCCCCGGGTGCACCCGGTAGCCGGCGGCCGCCGCCGCCTCGACGTCCGCATACGGGGCGATCGCCTCTCGGAGACGCTGTACCATCGCCAGGGCTCGCGCCGTGTCCTCGGCTGTCCCCGGACGTGCAGAGGTGAATTCGGTATGCCGCTTCCCGCCCGGCCCTTCCGAGCTTTCCATCGCGGGTGCAAGCGTGCGATCGGGGTCGTGCCGGTGAGGCGTCTGCGCCGCGACCCAGGACGTCTGGCCGAGAAGGCCGACTAGGATCGCTCGCGAGATCCAGTGCGCGGGAGAGTAGAAGGACATGCTCACCTCACAGAAGGCGTAACGGGTAGAGGCGACACCTGCAGCACGACCACCGGTGTGCCAGACGCAGGGCGTCGCCGTCCGTTAAGTCCTCGTGAGATCGAGCCGTCGTGCCCTGAGTGGCCTCGCGAGCTTCAGCGACCCTTGGGCATCAGGGTCAAAGTCGGCTGCGGCTCGGGCTGGACCAGTGTCACCGATTTGACGGTGGCCCCGTCCATGGCGTAGTCCCTGCGCGACGGCCGGAGGCCCCACCTGCCCACCCCTTCGATCCCCCGATGGAGGCCGAACCATGGCATGATGGCCTTCAGCTAGGGCGAGTTGGTGGTGATGGGTTCTTTCATGAACCAGCGCGGCTCATAGGCACCGATCGGGAGGAGGGCCAGATCTATCGGCCCCAACCGAGCCGCGATCTCGCGGAAATGCGGGCCGTAGCCGGAATCTCCGGCGTGGAGGATGCGATGACCGCCGGCCTCGATGAGGAAGCCGCCCCACAGGGCGCCGTTACGGTTCAACGGGCTTCGCGCCGAGAAGTGCTGAGCCGGCGTCAGCGTTACCGGGAGTGCCACCGCGCTCGTGGTCTCCCACCAGTCGATCTCCTCGACCTGAGCAATGCCTGCCGACCGGAGCAGCCGGCCATTGCCGATCGGTGTCACCACCGGTGGAGGAAAGCACCGCTCGAGTCGGCGCAGGGTTGTTGGACTGGCGTGATCGGCTTCCGCTGGCATCTCGGTTTCTTCTGCCTCGGCGCGCCATCGCCCCCACCCCAGACGAAGCCAAAGGTGCCCCGCACTGCGACGTAGCGACACCGTGACCTAGTCGCACTCAGATGCCGGCCACAGATTCATGGAGTTGGTGAATTCAACCCTTTCGTGCGAACTCTGGTGCTGGGGGAGGCTCTATGGCAAGGCGGCATTGGCAGTCGTGCATGGATCGAGCAGCACCGGGCGGCCTCGCCGGGCGGCCTCGTGTCCGGCCAGGGTTCCGGTGGATGCCGCTGGCACTCTCGGTCGCCTTCTCGACTGCGGTCGCCCAGCAGCCCGAGCACCGCGTCGAGCCCGCCGCGATCCCGGTGCGCTACGCCGAGGGCACGGTGCATGGCTTCCTCGAGCTGCGGACGGCAACCGGCGCACTCCTCGCCAACGGGGATCTACTTCAAGTCCCTCGAGACCGGAGGATCGAAAGCCGGATGGTGTTTCATTTCTCGGACGCCTCCGTCTTCAACGAGGCGGTTACGTTCACCCAGCATGGCGTCTTCACCATGCAGAAGTATCACCTCGTCCAGAGCGGGCCCGCATTCGCCGACGACCTCGAGGTCACGCTGGCGCGCTCCGGGGAGTACGTCGTCAAGACAAAGTCGCACGAGGACGGCCGCGAGAAACAGTACACCGGAAAGCTCGACCTGCCCCCCGACGTCTACAACGGCATGGTCATCACCATCGCGAAGAATCTCGCCGCACACGACACTCAGACTGTCCACGTCGTGGCCTTCACACCCAAGCCACGCCTCATCGGGCTTGAGATCGCACCCTCCGCCTTGCAGCGAGTAATGCTCGGCAAGCACGCGGAGACCGCGGTCCACTTCAAGCTCAAGCCCAAGCTAGGCGCCTTGCTCAAGGTGTTCGCGACGCTGTTGGGCAAGGCGCCGCCGGACAGCGACGTCTGGATCGTCACTGACGACGTGCCCGCATTCGTGCGATTCGAGGGTCCGCTTTACTCCGGACCGGTCTGGCGCCTGAATCTGGCGAGTCCCAGCTGGGCCCCCTGAGCATGAGCCGCCCGCGTGTAAGCCGGTGAGGTCGGTCCCCCATCGGGGACAATCGGATTTTCCAAAGCAGCTAGTCGGGAAGGGCTACCCCCTACCACTTGGCGAAACGGTCCGAGGGCCGGATCAGCCTCTCGACTGCCTACCGGTGTCAGCAGCTGAATGGCGAGGTGAAGAGCTTCGATGCGGCCGTCCTCGAGGCGCTCTGTGACGTGCCGGACGTCAAGCCGGGGGAGCTACTCGTCCGCGACTCCGCCAAGAAAGCCCGCCGCCATCAACGCGATACGTGCGACCCGTCCTCTAGTCCGACCGCAGCGCGCGCATCGGATCGG
>JACCRH010000499.1 GCA_013813675.1 Gemmatimonadales bacterium | reverse complement strand
GAGCGAATAGTGGCTCGGGCTCCTTCGCTTCGCTCAGGATGACAACCGACCCCGCGCCTCCCGCCGTTCCGCCGTCCCGCCGTTCCGCCCTCATGGGCCGTTCCGCCCTCATGGGCCGTTCCGCCCTCATGGGCCGTTCGGCCCTGATCGGCCGCTCTCCGGTCACCCAGCTCCACTACGCCCGGCTCGGCGAGATCACCCCGGAAATGGAATTCGCCGCCCTCCGCGAAGGGATGGACCCCGGGATGGTGCGGAGCGAGGTGGCACGGGGGCGCGCCATCATCCCCGCCAACATCAACCATCCCGAGCTGGAGCCGATGGTCATCGGCCGGCGGTTCCAGGTGAAGATCAACGCCAACATCGGCAACTCGGCGGTGACGTCCTCCATCGAGGAGGAGGTCGAGAAGCTCCGCTGGGCTACGCTCTGGGGCGCCGACACGGTGATGGATCTCTCCACCGGCAAGCAGATCCATGAGACCCGCGAGTGGATCATCCGGAACGCCGCCGTGCCCATCGGCACGGTGCCGATCTACCAGGCGCTGGAGAAGGTGGGCGGCGTGGCGGAGGACCTGACCTGGGAGAGCTATCGCGACACTCTGATCGAGCAGGCGGAGCAGGGGGTGGACTACTTCACGGTGCACGCCGGCGTGCTCCTGCGCTACGTGCCACTCACCGCCAGGCGACTCACCGGCATCGTCTCGCGGGGCGGATCCATCATGGCGAAGTGGTGCCTCGCCCACCACCGGGAGAACTTTCTCTACACCCGGTTCCGCGAGATCTGCGAGATCATGGCGGCCTACGACGTCTCCTTCTCCCTGGGTGACGGGCTCCGGCCGGGGAGTATCGCCGACGCCAACGACGAGGCGCAGTTCGCCGAGCTGCGGACCCAGGGCGAGCTCAACGGCATCGCGTGGGAGCACGGGGTGCAGGTGATGAACGAGGGCCCGGGCCACATCCCCATGCATCTCATCAAGGAGAACATGGACAAGCAGCTCGACTGGTGCCGCGAGGCGCCGTTCTACACCCTGGGTCCGCTGACCACCGACATCGCCCCGGGCTACGACCACATCACCAGCGCCATTGGCGCGGCGATGATCGGCTGGTACGGCACTGCCATGCTCTGCTATGTAACGCCCAAGGAGCACCTCGGCCTTCCCAACCGCGACGATGTGAAAGCCGGCGTCATCGCCTACAAGATCGCGTCCCACGCGGCCGACATCGCCAAGGGGCACCCGGGTGCCCGCGCCTGGGACGACGCGCTGAGCAAGGCGCGGTTCGATTTCCGCTGGGAGGACCAGTTCAACCTGAGCCTGGACCCCGTCACTGCCCGGGCCTATCACGACCAGACCCTGCCGGCCCACGGCGCCAAGGTGGCCCACTTCTGCTCCATGTGCGGACCCAAGTTCTGCTCGATGCAGATCACCCGCGATGTGCGGGAGTACGCGGCGGAGATGGAGGGGAAGGCGGCGGAGTTTCGGGAGCGGGGAGGCGAGATCTACGTCGAGTCGTGAGGTGGGAGTCAAGCTGTCATGCCGAGCAAAGCGAGGGATCTTCTCCGCCGGGCTTCGATGGCTGCGGAGAAGATCCCTCGCTTGGCTCGGGATGACAGCAGGCACCCTGAGTCTGTCCGCCGCTCTCCGGGCTGGCCCCGTCCAGGCCCAGACCGACGAGCACCGCTGGCGGAGCGCCCGTGAGCGTCTGGTGGCGGATCACCTGATTCCCCAGGGGATCAGCGACTCCGTCACCCTCGCCGCGATGCGCGCCGTCCCGCGCCACCGCTTCGTTCCCGCCGACCAACGCGCCCGTGCCTACGACGACACCCCGCTGCCCATCGGTCACGATCAGACTATCTCGCAGCCCGCGGTCGTCGCCTACATGACCCAACTGGTCCGCCCCCGGCCCGGCATGCGGGTGCTCGAGGTCGGCACCGGGTCGGGGTACCAGGCGGCGGTGCTCGCCGAGACGGGAGTGCGGGTGTGGACGGTGGAGATCTTTCGGGTACTGGCGGAGGAGGCCAGGGTCCGGCTCGGGGCTCTGGGCTATGGCGGCGTCACCGTCCGCCACGGCGACGGCTACGCGGGCTGGCCCGAGGAGGCGCCATTCGACGCCATCGTGGTCACCGCGGGCGCCGACACCATTCCCCCGGCGCTGATCGAGCAACTGGCGCCCGAGGGGCGGCTGGTGATGCCGGTGGGTGACCCGTTCCTCGACCAGCAACTGGTGCTGGTCGAGAAGGACGGGGGCGGAAAGGTGGCTTCGACACGACTCTTGCCGGTGCGGTTCGTCCCGCTCCTCCGCGGCCTGCGCTGAGGCCCCCCCGCGAACCCTCGGCTACCGCGCTTTCCTTCGCTTCCGCGCCACCGCGACCCCGATGGCCGCCGCCGCGAGCCCCGCGACGGCCGCGACGACTTTCCGCTTGGCGCGGCGCCGCTTCCCGAGCTTGCCCGCGACCTTCGACGCGAGCGACTTCGCCTTTCCGCCGGCGCGCTTGGCGGTCTTCTTGGCCCGCTTCGCGGATTTCTTGAGATCGGCCATCGATTGTCTCCGGTGGTGGAGTGAAACTCGAAGATACTCTGGAAGGCTCTCTTGGTGCCTGTCCGAGTTGAAAGCAGACTGGGCCGAGGAAGTCCACGGTGTCATCCCGATGGAGCGCAGCGACCGAGGGATCTTCTCAGCCGGCTTCGATGACGGGGGAGTAGATCCCTCGCTCCGCTCGGGATGACAGGCGTACCTTCCTGCTCTACCTTGGCGGGATGCCCCTGCCCATCCGTGCTATCGTCCTCGCCCTCGCCGCTGCGGCCTGCTCGAGCGCATCCACTCGTTCCACCAACCGGGCGGCCGACCGCTTCGGCGGCGCCCCCACGCTCACCCCGCAGACCAGCGGCACCACCAACCGGCTTCAGGCGATCAGCCCAGTCAGCGACCGGATCGCCTGGGCCAGCGGCGTCGGAGGCACCTATGCCGTCACCGCCGACGGCGGCGCCACCTGGCGGAGTGGCGTTGTGCCGGGAGGCGACAGCCTGGAGTTTCGCGACGTGGAGGGGGTGAGCGCGACCATCGCCTACCTCCTGGCCGCCGGTCCTGGAGACCGCTCCCGCATCTACCGCACCGAGGACGGCGGGCGTTCCTGGACCCTTCAGTTTACCAATCGCGACACCAGCGCTTTCTACGATTGCTTCGCTTTCTGGGACCCGCGCCGCGGCTTTACCATGAGCGACGCCGTGACCGGCCGTTTCCCCGTGGTCCGCACCGCCGACGGCGAGCGCTGGACCGACATCGGCGGCCGGCTCCCGGACCCGCAGGAGGGCGAGGGAGCGTTCGCCGCCAGCGGCACCTGCACCGCCGTGTCGGGCGACCGGCACGGCTGGATCGCCACCGGCGCCGCCCCGCGGGCGAGAGTGCTCTCCACCAACGACGGCGGCGACACCTGGCGCTCCGCCGGCACCCCGATCGCCCAGGGGAGCGCCACCTCCGGTGGGGCCAGCATCGCGTTCCGCGACACTCTCCACGGAATCCTGGGCGGGGGCGACGTCGCCGCCCCCGATTCCTTCGCCGACAACGTCGCCCGATCGAGCGACGGAGGCCGGACCTGGCGGCTGGTGACCCGGACGCCGTTTCCTGGGGCGGTCTACGGCCTGGCCTATATCCCGGGCGGCAGCCCGACAGTGGTCGCGACCGGGCCCGGCGGGGCGGCGTGGTCGGCCGACGAAGGCGATCGCTGGACCTCGCTCGACGGGGTGCGGGACTATTGGGCGGTCGGGTTTGCCCGCCCCGGGACCGGGTGGCTGGTGGGGGCAGAGGGCCGGATCCTCAAGATCGCGTTCTGACCGGTTCCCGAGGCCGCGGGGGAACTTTCTTCAGAAATGGGTGTTATAACAAGCAACTTCACCATCACCCTGGAGACCTGTATGACTTCGCTCCCTATCGCCGATCTCGCCGCCGTGAGCGCGGGCCTGCTGGTCGGCCGGTTGGCGCTCGGCCTGCTCATGGCCGCCCACGGCACCCAGAAACTGTTCGGCTGGTTCGGCGGCCACGGGCTCGCCGGAACCGGCGGGTTCTTCGAGTCGCTCGGCTTCCGGCCGGGCCGCGCCTTCGCCGCGGCCGCCGCGGTGACCGAGATCGGCGGCGGACTGCTCGTCGCGCTTGGCTTCCTCGGACCGGTGGGTCCCGCGCTCATCGTCTCGGTGATGGTCGTGGCGGCGCTCACCGTGCACTGGGGACACGGGCTGCTCTCCACCTCCAACGGCATCGAGGTGCCCCTGCTGTATGCGGCCGGCGGACTCGCGCTGGCGCTCACGGGATATGGCGCCTACTCCCTCGACGCGGTGCTGGGTCTGGCACCCCTGTGGACCCCGGCCGTGGCGTGGACGGTGATCGGTCTCGGGATCGTGGGCGGGATCGCCAATCTCTTCGCGCGGCGGCCCGCCGC
>JACCRH010000494.1 GCA_013813675.1 Gemmatimonadales bacterium | reverse complement strand
AGGCGCCTTGCACTTCGTCCGCGATGGCCCGCGACTCCCGCTCGCGGTCGTATCCGCCGATCACTTCGCGTGACACCCGTCCCACCGACTCCAGCAGCGCCTGGCGGTTGTAGCTGAAGGTGGTGGGCACCTCGCCCAGCATGCCCTCCTGGTGGAGCGAGAGGCGGCGGCGGTCCACGAACTGGCTCACATCCTGCCAGACCTTGAGATTGCGCTCGACGATCCAATCGATGAGGCGGCCCACCTCCGCCTCGAGCTGCTGAGGCGTCTCCCCCACGACCTCGCGCGCGAAGGCCCGCTTGACGGCCTCGCTGTCCAGCAGCGAGCGGATGCGGCTCAGCCGCACCGTCTCCTCGAAGAACCGCTGGCCCCGGCTCTCCATCTCACTCAGCAGGAGCTCCAGCCGGGAGAGCCTGGGCTCGAAGTCGCGCAGCATCTCCTGGTGGAACAGCGCGAGCTGGGCATCGATGCTCTGCAGCGCCTCGATGTCCTGGGACAGGAGCTTGAGCCGCTCGAACGCCGCCTCCTTGTAGCGGGAGGAGAGCCGCAGTCCGACGTTGAGCGGGTTGAGCAGCTTGAGCCGGATCCGCTCCTCCTGATCCAGCGTGCGGAGCAGGTACTCCTCGACCGCGTCGAAGCCACTCTGCTCCCAGAGCTCGGTGGCGCCCTCGGTCCGGGCCTGCACCGCGCGGCGGGCGGAGACCGGGAACACCTGGGGCACGTCGCCCAGCAACGCGGCCGCGTTGTCCCGCACATAGGCGATGACTTCGGCATGCTCGGCCGGCCCGGCCAGAATGTCGATCTTGTTGACGATGAACACGATCTTCTTGCCCCACTCGCGGATCCGCTCCAGGAACTCGCGCTCGCTCTCGCTGAACGGCCGGTCGGCGCTGGTGACGAACAGCACCAGGTCCGCGCGGGGCACGAAGTCGCGGGTGAGCTCCTCATGTCGCCGGATCACGGCGTTGGTGCCGGGAGTGTCCACTACGTTGAGCTCGCGCAACAGCTCGGCGGGATGAGTGCGCTCGAGGAGATATGCCTCTAGAGGGCGCTCCGTGACTTCGGAGCCGTGCCGCAGGAGGTTGATCCGATCGGTGGTGGGGGTGACCCCCTCCGGGAGGACGCGCTCCCCCAGGAGCGCATTGATGAAACTGGATTTGCCGGAGTTGAACTCGCCCGCGATCACCAGCAGGAAAAGTCCGGCGAGCTGCTCGGTGGCCTCCTTGAACCGCTGAAGGTCAGCGGGCTGAACGTCGGGGCCGAAGCCCTCCAATGCGCGCGCGAGGCGCCCCAGCAGCTCCTGTTCCCGAGCCCGCAGGTCCTGCTCGCGGTCCGAGAGGAACGATCGCCGCCGGAGCAGCCTCCCGATCACCTGGTGTCAGGCCGGCGTCGAGCCGCGGCCGGGACCACTCTCGCGAGCCGCCTGCTTGGCTTCCTCCTTGACCCGGCCGGCCTTTTCCTTGATCTGCTCGCCGACCGACTGCACGGCATCTTGCACGACCGCCTTGACCTCGGGCGCCCGCTCGGAGACTTCCTCACGCACCGCCTCGCGGATCTCGTGGCCGGCTTCGACGGCGGCATCCTTGACCCGACGCACGGTTCCCTGGGCACGCTCGACCAGGTCATCGCGGACCGGGCCCATAAGCCGCTGCTCCCGATCCGTCTCCGGAACCAGGAGACCGCAGGCCAAACCCAGCACCGCGACGCCGGCGGCGACCGCGAGGGGACTGTCCTCCACCAGGCGCTTCAGGCCGCCGCGCGCCCGGCGGGTCTGTTCCTTGGCGCGGGTGCCGAGGTCGCGAGCCTGCTCCCGCACGCCCTCGCCCATTTCCCCCGCGCGCTCCCGAGCCCGGCCGGCCAGCTCGCCGGCCTGATGTCCCAGATCACCCGCGCGCTCGGCCACGCCGCCGGCGGTAGCGCTCACCGTGTCGCGCACGCTGTCCCGCACGCTGGAGGCTCGGTCGACGATCTTGCCGGCCAGGCCGTCCCGCCGGCGCTCGGGGCCGGTGTAGGCGAATCGCGCCATGCGGTCACCCGACACCTCGCTCCGGTTCCTCTGCTGGATCAGCCACACCGCGCCCAGGCCCATCGCCGCCACCAGGGAGGTGTTCTCCTGAATGAAGTCGATCATCCGGAAACCCTGCTGCCGCGCCTGTTCGCCGACGTTGTGCGCGATGTCCTGCGCCTTGCCGGTGATGGCGTCCTTGGCCTGACGCTTGAGATTGCTGGGACTGAGCCGCTCGCCCAGCTCGTCGATGTCCCGCGTCATCCGATCCCGGGTCGCTTCGATCTCGCGCTCGATCTCCTCGGGAGATCTGCCCCGTGCTTGAGGGTCTCCGTTGCCGGTCGAGTCGCCGATTTGCCGCTCGTATTCGCTCATGGCCGCCGCTCCTTCACCGCCTGGATGTCTTGCTTGAGGCTCTCCACCGTGCGGCGGGGAGCCGGATCCAATTCCTTGAGGTCACGCAGGCCGCCGCGCAGGAGCACATAGCCGCCCCCCGCCAGCAGCACCCCGACCAACAAGGCCGCGAGCCACGGCGCGAGCCCGATCGGGTCCACCAGCAACAGTATGATCGCCGCCGTGAGGGCGAGGCCGCCGACCAGCGCGACCACGCCGCCGGCGGCCAGCGAGACCAGGTCCCGGCTTGCCCGGGAGATTTTCTCCTGAATCTCGGTCTTGGCCAGCTGGGTTTCCTGACGTACCAGCAGTGAGAGATCCTGGGTGAGCTGTCCGAACAGCTCACCGACCGAGCGCTCCTGCCTAAGCTGGTGCATCGAACCCTCCCTGTGCGCGGTCATGGCCCGAGTCCGGATCCGAGCTCTTGAGGAACCGCGCGGCCACCACGCCCAGCACGAAGGCGCCCGCGAAGACCAGCGCCGGTTGCCGCCGAGCCAGGCTCTCGATGTCGCGGGCGATGGTGCGCCCGTCGGACTCCCTCAGGTAGTCGGCCACCCGGTCCACCTGGCGGCCAACGGTGTCCGCGACCTCGGCGACGCGGGTCTGGTCCTCGCCGCGCAACTGCTCGCCGGTCCGACGGAGTGCGCCGCCGATGCCGCCGATCTGGTCGGCCGCCTTCCGCCTGCCCTCGCTCAAGCTGGAGCCAGCCCGATCCCGCGCATCGCGGAAAGTGGCCTTCGCCTGGTCGACGACCTTGTCGCGAGCCTGGCGGATCTGTTCCCGCGCACCTTCGGTGCCGGCCGGGAGATCTCCGGCGCCTGCCGTACCCGTGAATCCCTGGTCATCACCCGTCAACGCCTGCTCATCGCCGAGAACCGTGTTGTCGCGGCCTCCGCTCCGTGTGTCCGGCATGGTCATGATCGCCTCCTCCGACTGCGGCCTCCGACTGCGGATTCCCCGACACGCGCTTCACCGGTGCGCTGGCCATACGGTGTCGGGGACATGGGAGACGCAGTATGCCTTGTGAGGCCCGTTGTGGCCGTGCGCCCCGTCACGACCTCGGTCAGTCCGGTATCACCTGGCGCCCTTGCGCTCCGGGGTCCGGCGGCCTAAGATGGCACCGTCGTATAACCGAACCACGCGAGTCGAGAACCACGGAAGCCGGTGAGAATCCGGGGCGGCCCCGCCACTGTAACGGGCAATAGCACCTCGCTCTGTATCGCCACTGGGAAACCGGGAAGGCGAGCGAGGGCCCGAAGCCAGGAGACCTCTCGCTCGTGCCACCACGGACACCCTCGGGGGAGGGAACGTGGCGACTCCGGCCCCGCAGTCGCGGCCCGCATTCGCCCATCTTCGACGCCCCGAGGATGGGCGGCGTGCTTGAAGGGAACTCGCCTTCGCGCCCTGACGCTCGTCCTCGGTAGCCTCGCCGCCTGCCGGCCGGCCGGGGGAGCGCCAGCGGCTCCCGTCCTGCTGGACGACGCCGGCGGCCGAATCCACCTCGCCGCGCCGCCCGCCCGCATCGTGTCGCTCAACCCGACCACCACCGAGCTGCTGTTCGCTCTCGGCGCCGGCCCGCGGCTCGTCGGCCGGAGCGATGCCTGCGACTTCCCGGCAGGCGCGGCCGCGGTTCCCAGCGTGGGCGCCGGATTTCCCCCCGCGGTTGAGGCGGTGGTAGGCACGCGGCCGGATCTCGTCGTGCTGTACCACTCCGCCGGCAACGCCGCGGCCGCAGCCCGGCTCCGCCATCTGGGCGTCCCGGTGATCCGGCTCCGCACCGACCGGCTCGCCGACGTCGCGCGCGCCGCGCGGGTCCTCGGCAGGGTCACCGGGGCGCCGGCCGCGGGCGACTCCATCGCGGACCGGCTGGAGGCGGAGTTGGACCGGCTACGCCCCGCCCCCGCGGACTCCGCTAGGCTCATCTCGACGCTTCTCCTGGCCTGGGACCAACCGGTGATCGCGCTCGGCGCCGGGAGCTTCGCCAGCGAGCTGGTTGAGCTGGCCGGCGGCCGCAACGTCTTCGGCGACCTTGCCGCGCCGTCGGTCCCGGTGTCACTGGAGGCGATCGCCCAGCGCGCGCCGGCCGTGCTGCTCCTGGTGGGCAGCGAGCTGCCGGGGCTGGAGCGCCGGCCCGAGTGGCGGGTCCTGCCGGCGGTACGCGCCGGCCGCGTCCTCCGGCTCACCGAATCGTCGTCCAACCGGCCCAGTCCTCGCGCCCCCGCGGCGATCCGCGCCCTGCGTTCGCGCCTCGCGGCGCTCATGCCCGATTCCACTTGAGGAGATTCCGATGACCCGCCTCCGCCGAGGCCCGGCACTTGCCCTGCTCGCGCTCGCGGCGATCCCTCTTACGTCGCCCGGTCCGCTCGGCGCCCAGGAGACCCGCGATACCGCCTCGCTTCCCGAGATCGTGGTCACGGCCACCCGCTATCCCGCGGCTCCCGACTCGGTCGCCTCGACCGTGACGGTGCTCCGGGGTGACGACCTGCGCGCCCAGGGCATCCACTTCGTGGGCGACGC
>JACCRH010000479.1 GCA_013813675.1 Gemmatimonadales bacterium | reverse complement strand
TTCGGCGGCGGCATCGGCGTGGTGAACACCGGCCACCGGCATCCCGGCGTGGTGGACGCGGTCCGGGCCCAGCTCGACCGCTTCGCGCACGTCTGCTTCCCGGTGTCGACCTACGAGCCGTATGTCGAGCTGGCCGAGCGGCTCAACCGGATCACGCCGGGCACCCACGACAAACGCACCTTCATGGTGAACAGCGGGGCCGAAGCGGTGGAGAATGCGGTCAAGGTGGCCCGCGCGTTCACTGGTCGGCAGGCGGTGGTGTGTTTCGAGCACGGATTTCACGGGCGCACCAACCTGGCGATGGCGCTCACCTCGAAGGTGGTGCCGTACAAGAAGGGGTTCGGCCCCTTTGCGCCCGAGGTGTATCGGATTCCGTATCCCTATTGCTATCGGTGTGACCGGGCGGACCGGCGGAGTCCCCTACCCCGAGCGGAGCGAGGGGTCGGAATGGCCGACGGGTGCTGCATGGCGGACCGCGCCTACTTCGAGCGGCTCTTCGCGGCGACGGTGGATCCTGCCTCCGTGGCCGCGATCGTCATGGAGTTGGAGCTCGGTGAGGGAGGCTTCGTGCCGGCCCCGCCGGAGTACGTGCGGGCGCTCGCCGCCTTCGCCGAGGAGCACGGAATCCTCTTCGTGGCCGACGAGATCCAGACCGGCTTCGGCCGCACCGGCGCCATGTTCGCCTGCCAGCACTACGACCTCGTGCCCGACCTCATCATCACAGCCAAGTCCCTCGCCGGCGGGCTGCCCCTCGCGGGGGTCACCGGCCGGGCCGACGTGATGGACGCGGCTGAGCCGGGAGGGCTGGGCGGCACCTATGGCGGCAATCCGCTGGCCTGCGCCGCCGCGCTCGCGGTGTTGGACGCGATGGAGCGCGAGCGGATTCCCCAGCGCGCCCGCCGGGCCGGCGAGCGGATCGCCACCCGGTTCCGCGGCTGGGCGGAATGCTATCCCTGCATCGGAGACGTCCGGGGACTGGGCGCCATGATTGGGATGGAGCTGGTGACCGACCGGGAGTCGCGCACCCCCGATAAGGCGCTCACCGCCCGGCTGCTCGGCCGGGCCCTGACCCGGGGGCTCATTCTCCTCTCCGCCGGCACCTACGGCAACGTGGTCCGGGTGCTCGCCCCCCTCACCATCGAGGACGACGTGCTCGACGAGGGACTCGAGGTCATGGGTGAGGCGCTGGCGGAGGCCCTGGCGGACTCTCGACAGCCTCAGTAGCGCGCAGTACGTTCTCCCGGCACCCTGCAACGCATCGGTCGAACCTTCGGGAAGGACCCCCTCCGCGTGGTGGTCTCTCCGTCGTCCATACCCGGTCCCGTCGTCCAGCTCTCGCGCGTCTCCAAGTCCTTCGGGGACGTGAAGGCGGTGAACGACGTGTCGTTCGAGATCCAGCGAGGCGAGTTCTTCTCCATGCTGGGTCCGTCAGGGTGCGGCAAGACCACCACGCTCCGGCTGCTGGCCGGCTTCGAGCAGCCCGACGAGGACGGCGGCGAGGTCCGGCTCCTGGGTGAGGTGGTCAACAAGAAGCGGCCCTACGAGCGGAAGATCGCGATGGTGTTCCAGAGCTACGCGCTCTTTCCTCATCTCTCGGTACAGAAGAACGTGGCCTTCGGACTGGAGCAGCGGAAGACGCCCAAGGGCCAGATCGGCGACCGGGTCCGCCGCACCCTGGAGATGGTGCGGCTCAACCCCGACACCTTCGCCACGCGCATGCCGAGTCAGCTCTCGGGCGGGCAGCGCCAGCGGGTGGCGCTGGCGCGCGCCCTGGTGCTGGAGCCGGCCATTCTCCTCCTCGACGAGCCGCTCGGCGCCATCGACCTCAAGCTCCGCAAGGAGATGCAGCTCGAGCTCAAGGCGCTCAACAAACAGCTCGGCACCACTTTCGTCTACGTCACCCACGACCAGGAAGAAGCGCTCACGATGTCCGACCGCATCGCGGTCATGGACAATTCCCGCGTGGCGCAGCTGGGCACCCCGGCGGAGATCTACGAGAACCCCCGCACCGGGTTCGTCGCCAAGTTCATCGGAGAGTCCAACTTTTTCGACGGAACGGCGGAACGGCGCAACGGCGGACGCTGGGAAGTACAGAGGAACGGCGGCGGCCGCTTCGTCGTGCCGGACCATCCGGCGGTCACCGAGGGTAAGCCGCTCCGGATTGCCGTACGGCCCGAGTGGATGGACATCTGGCGACCCGGTGCCGTGCCCAGCGGTGAGAACGCCGTCGGCGGGACTATCCGCGATGTCATCTACCTCGGCGAGACGATGCACCTGATCGTGACGGTGCCGGGGTGCGAGGACGTCACCGTGGCGGTCCGGAACGAAGGCCAGCTCATCAAGCCGCTCCCCTGGAAGCGAGGCGATCAGGCCGCCGTGGCGTGGCTGCCCGAGGATTGCCAGATCCTGGAGGAGACGTAGTGGCCTCGGTGCGCGAGCGGATCCTCGCCTGGCTGTATCCCCGGCCGCAGGCCCGGGCCTGGGCGCTGCTCGCCCCGGGTACGATCTGGCTGCTGGTGTTTTTTCTGGTCCCCATCCTCATCATGTTCGTCTACAGCATGATGCCGCGCGGGATCTACGGCGGGGTGGATCCCGGGTTCACCTTGGAGCACTACCGCCGGTTCTTCGACCCGCTCTACCTCGACATCCTGCAGCGGACCTTCGTCTGGTCGGTCGCCTGCACCGTGATCTGCCTGGTGCTGGGGTACCCGGTGGCATACGTGATCGCCCGGGGCGGCCGCTGGAAGAACCTGCTCCTGTTCCTGGTGGTGCTGCCGTTCTGGACCAGCTTCCTGGTCCGTACCTTCGCCATGATCTTCCTGCTCCGCGACACCGGGCTGGTCAACAACTGGCTGCTCAAGCTGGGATTGCTGCAGGATCCGATCACCATGCTCTACACCCCCTCCGCGGTGATGGCGGGGCTGGTGTACGGCTTCCTGCCCTTCATGATCCTGCCGATCTACGCCTCCCTGGAAAAGCTCGACCTGTCGCTGCTGGAGGCGGCCGAAGTGCTCGGCGCCAGACCGGCCGAACGGTTTCGGCGGATCACCCTGCCGCTGTCGATGCCGGGCGTCGTGGCCGGCTGCCTCCTGGTGTTCATTCCCTCCCTCGGCTCCTTTTTGACCTCGGACCTCCTGGGCGGCGCCAAGCAGTTGATGATCGGGAATCTGGTACAGAATCAGTTCTCCGCCGCTCGGAACTGGCCGTTCGGGTCGGCCGCCTCGTTCATCGTCATGGCCCTGGTCCTCGCCGCCGTGATGGTGTATCTGCGGGTGAAGGACAGGGCCCCGGGAATGTCCTGACGTGGGAAGCAGGCTGCCCCGCTGGCTCGTCGGCGTCACCGCGGCCGTGTACGCCTTTCTCCACGTGCCCATCCTGGTGCTGGTCGTCTTCTCGTTCAACGACTCCAAGTTCTCGGTCGACTGGGCGGGGTTCACGCTTGACTGGTACTACCGTCTCCTGGAGCGTCCCGACATCCTGCGAGGGCTCAAGGCGAGCCTGATCGTCGGCGGGGCGTCGACGGTGATCTCCGCCATCCTCGGCACGATGGTGGCCCTGGCGCTGGCGCGGCACCGCTTCCGCGGCCGCACCGCCCTGGAAGGCTTCCTCTACGTGCCGATCGTCACCCCCGAGATCGTGGTGGGGATCTCGCTGCTGATCCTGTTCGCGCTGGTGAAGATCCCGCTGGGGCTCAGCACCATCGTCATCGCCCACGTGGCGTTCTGCATCTCGTTCGTGGTGATCGTAGTGCTGGCGCGCCTGGAGGGAATGGACGGCACCCTCGAAGAAGCGGCGATGATCCTGGGGGCCGACGAGGTGACCACGTTCTGGAAGGTGACTGTGCCCCAGCTCTGGCCCGGCATCCTGTCGGGCGCGCTGCTGGCTTTCACCATGTCGTTCGACGACTTCGTGATCACGTCGTTCGTGTCGGGACCCGGGTCCTCGACGCTGCCGATCGTGGTCTATGGAATGGTGCGACGAAACGTCGAGCCGAGCATCAATGCGATCAGCACGATCATCCTCCTGGTGACGACGGCGCTGATCTACCTGGCGGACCGGTTGTCCCGGGAGAAATAGAGGCGGGCTG
>JACCRH010000437.1 GCA_013813675.1 Gemmatimonadales bacterium | reverse complement strand
CGGTTCGAGACGGCCGCGATCGCCGCGGCGGCGGCGGCAGTGGCGGGGCGACTGCGGGGGAACCATGGCTGATTGTCTGTTCTGCCGGATCGTGGCCGGCGAGATCCCGGCGACGATCGTGAAGCGGTCGGAGGACGCGGTCGCCTTTCGCGACATCGACGCCCGGGCGCCGACTCATGTGCTGGTGATCCCCATGGCCCACGTGGCGGCGGTGCGGGACGCGAGGGGCCGGGAGGGCGAGCAGCTTCTGGGCCGGCTGCTGCAGTTCGCGGCGGAGGTGGCGACCGAACTGGGTCTCGATGCGGGGGGCTACCGGATCGTCACCAACACCGGGAAGGACGCGGGACAGAGCGTGGACCATCTGCACTTTCACGTGCTGGGGGGGAGGAAGCTGGGGTGGCCGCCGGGGTGACAACAGGCGGCACGGCGGAACGGCGGAACGGCGGGATGGCTCAGGCGCGGGCCTAACGCGTCATGGGCGTGAGCCCGCCTGGCGGGTCATCCCGAGCGAGGCGAGGGATCGGCTCGCCTAGCGGTTGGCAAACCAATCCTCGGCATAGTAAATGCCTCGTAGTATACCACCCTCGTGACGCTGTACTTCTTCGTGAATCCTGGAACTTTGCCTGATCGATGCTGCCACACCCGTCGAACGAGGTCATTAGTCACTCCGACGTATAAACACCGGGTCTTGCTTGCCAGGACGTAGACGTACATCGCTTTAGAGTGCATGCGGGCCGATCCCTCGCTTCGCTCGGGATGACGGTAGCGCGCATGCCCTCGCCGGCTAATCCGGATCCCGCTGCCGGAATCTTTTTTCGCCTTGCCTCCTCTCCGGCCACTCCCTAAATTGCTACCGCTCTAACATTTACGCCCATCTGAGCCGAGAGGGGTGATACACTGCATGCCGGAAGTCATCATTCACGATGACGAGAGCTTCGAGCGGGCGCTCAAGCGATTCAAGAAGAAGTGCGAAAAGGCCGGGATCCTGTCCGATCTGCGCAAGCACCGCCACTTCGAAAAGCCGAGCGAAAAGCGGAAGCGGAAGATGAACGCCGCCGTGCGCAAGAACCGCCGGGGCCCGCGTGTTCCTCGCGCGTAGCGTCGCCGATGCTTTGCGGACGGCGATGAACACCGCCCGCAAAGCGCAGGACAAGGGTCGAACCCTCGTGCTCGGCACCATCCTCGCCAACCTCAAGAACCGCGAGATCGATCTCCGCCGTCCCGCGACCGACGATGAGGTCGTGGAAGTGCTGCGGAAGGGCATCAAGATCCGGCGGGAAGCCATCGAGCAGTACACCGCCGCGGGCCGAACCGACCTGGC
This sequence comes from Gemmatimonadales bacterium, assembly GCA_013813675.1. Taxonomy (GTDB): domain Bacteria; phylum Gemmatimonadota; class Gemmatimonadetes; order Gemmatimonadales; family GWC2-71-9; genus CAVVWJ01. Next base: position 12,885 of record JACCRH010000437.1, on the reverse strand, counting down.
CGCCGCCGAGCAGTCCCAGATCGTCGTGCTGGAGGAGTTCCTCCCGCCGGCGGTGGATCCGGAGGAGATCCGTGCCGCGGTGCGCGAGGTCATCGCCGGGGGGGCCAAGGAACTCGGCAAAGTGATGGGCCAGATCGTCCCGCGATACAAGGGGCGGGCCGACGGCAAGGTGATCAACCAGATCGTGCGCGAGGAGCTGCAGGCAGGGTGAAGGACATGGTGGAGCGTCTCTCTTCCGATGGGGTGCCGACCGACACAGAGGCCGGCACCCCATCGACTTTGCCGGGGGAGCGGTCGGCCGACGGGCTCGAGACGATCGAGTTCGGCCCGGTGCTCGAGCTCGTCGCCGGGTACGCCGCGGGGCCGCTCGGTGCCGGTCGGGTGCGCGCCCGCCGGCCCACCGTGGACCTCGACTGGATCGCGCTCGAGCTGGCGCGGGTCGGTGAGGTGGCGGGAGTCTTCCGCCGGGGTGACGCACTGCTCAACGAATCGCTGCCCGACGTGTCGCGCCCGCTGGCGAAGCTCAGGATCGAAGGCAGCGTGCTCGAGGGCACCGACCTGGCGGCCATCCAGCGGGTGCTCGCTGCCGCGCGCCGGGTTCACGCCGACCTGCGCCGACTAGAGGACGCGGCCCCGCTCGCCTCCGCCCTCTCGCATCCCCTCACCGACAAGGCCGTCGAACGCCGGCTGGAGCAGTCGCTCGACACCGACGGCAGCCTGCTCGACAGCGCCAGTCCGGCGCTGGCCGCGGCGCGGCGGGAAGTGCACCAGGCGAGGAACCGCCTGCTTCGGCGGCTCGACTCGCTGCTCCGCGGGCTCGATTCCACCGTGGCCGCCGGCGATGCTTCCGTCACCGTCCGGGGCGGACGCTACGTCATCCCGGTCCGGCGCGATTCGCGAAGCCGGCCCGCCGGTATCGTGCACGACGAGTCGGGGAGCGCGGGCACGCTCTTCGTGGAGCCGACCGAGGCGATCGAGCTGGGGAACGCGTTGCGCGAGGCCGAGATCGAGGAGGAGCGGGAGACGCTTCGGGTGCTGCGCGACCTCAGTGCCATGTTGCGGACCGAGCTCCCCTTCCTGCGAGGCGCGGTCGAGCTGTGCGTCGCGGTGGACGATCTGGTCGCCCGCGCGCGCTACGCCGTGTCCTCCGAAGGCGAGGTGCCGGAGATGGTCGCGGCCCCGGCTGATCTCCGGGTGGTCAACGGCCGGCATCCCCTGTTGCTCGCCGGCTCCGAGCCGGTGGTGCCGTTCGATCTCGAGATGGGTCGGGGCGAACGGACCCTGCTCATCAGCGGCCCCAACACCGGCGGAAAGACCGTGCTCCTCAAGGCGCTAGGTCTCGCCTCGGCACTGGCGCAGAGTGGCGTGGTGCCACCGGTCGGCCCCGGCACCAGGCTTCCCGCCTTCGGCGGCTATTTCGCCGACATCGGCGACCGCCAGTCGATCTCCGCCAGCCTCTCCACCTTCAGCGCCCACGTCGCGATGCTCCGCCGAGTCCTGGCCGACGCGGACGACGACGCTCTCGTCCTCCTCGACGAGGTGGGGAGCGGCACCGATCCCGCGGAGGGGGCGGCTCTTGCCGCGGCGGTCCTGGCCTCGCTCACCGAGCGCGGCACGCTGACGCTCGCGACCACGCACCTCGGCGCGCTCAAGGACCTGGCCAGTCACACGCCGGGAGTGGTGAATGCCTCGCTGCAGTTCGACGCCTCGACCCTCACGCCCACCTATCGGTTCGTGAAGGGCGTGCCCGGCCGGTCGTACGGGCTCGCGATCGCGCGGCGACTCGGGATCGCGAGCCACGTCCTGGCCGACGCGGAGGCCCGGGTGCCGGACGCCGAGCGCAACCTCGACGCGCTTCTCGCCGCCGCCGAGGAGCGGGGGCGGGAGATGGGTGAGACCCAGGCCAGGCTCGAGCAGCGTGACGCGGAGCTGGAATCGCTCGGCGTCCGGCTCGCGGGGCAGGAGGAGCGCCAGCGGGCGCGCGAGGCCGAGCTCAAGCGGCTCGAGAAGGAGGCCGATCGTGCCGGACGCCGGCAGGCCAAGCAATACCTGATGGAGGCCAGGCGACTGGTCGAGGAAGCGCTCGGCGCGGCCCGTGCCGCCGGCGACGATGCGGCTGTCCGCGAGGCTCGCCGCATGGTCGAGGAGGGGATCCGCAGCCAAGGGGAAGAGTTGGAGGCCGAGCACCCGGACGAGAGCCGGGCAGGGGGCTCGGACGGCGGACCGGCGATCGAGGCGAAGACCAGAGTACGCCTGCCGACTGGTGGAACCGGCCAGGTGCTGGAGGTTCGCGCCGATGGAACGGCGGTGGTGGCGGTCGGGGCCATGAAGCTGTTCGTGGACGCCGCCACGCTCACCGCGCTCCCCCCCGGCGCGGGTGGCGGCCGGGCGGCGCGGGTGGCCACTCCCCCGACGAGCGGATCAGCTGGCGGCGGTGATGCGGCGGCGGCGCTCGAGGTCGACCTTCGCGGCCTCACCGGGGACGAAGCGGAACAGGCGACCATCGCGGCGGTAGACGCCGCGGTGCTGGCGGAGCAGCCGTTTCTCCGCATCATCCACGGCATGGGCACCGGCGTGGTGCGCGAGCGGGTGCGGCGGGTGGTGTCCGGTGACCGGCGGGTGGCGCGATTCGAATTCGCTCCCCGGAACCAGGGCGGCACCGGCGTCACCGTGGTGGAATTCCCGGCATGAGCATGATCCCGGACGAGACCGTGGATCAGGTGCGGGAGAGCGCCGATCTGGTGGGCCTCATCGGCGAGGCGGTCGAGCTCAAGCGCACCGGCTCCGACTACCGGGGTCCGTGCCCCTTTCACGGCGGCACCCACCGCAACTTTGCCGTCATCCCCAAGAAGAACCGGTACTACTGCTTCGTCTGCCATGAGTCGGGCGACGTGTTCTCCTGGCTGATGAAGCGGTTCGGCATGGACTATCCCACCGCGGTGCGCGAGGCAGCCCGCCGGGCGGGGATCGTGATCCCGGAAGGCCCGTCGCGCTCCGGTCCCGATCCGCGGGAACCGCTCTTCGAGGCAGTCGCGGTGGCTCAGGACTGGTTCACCCGCCAACTCCTGGAGTCTCCCGATGCGGTGGTGGCCCGCGACTATCTGAGCGGCCGGGAGATCTCGCTGGAGATCGCCGGCCAGCATGGGCTGGGGTTCGCACCCGCGGGGCGGGGCTTTCTCGCGGCGATGAAGGAGCTGGGCTTGGAGGACAAAGTGCTGCTCGAGGCCGGCCTCAGCGCCGCGCGCGACGACGGCACGGTGATTCCGCGGTTCCGGGCGAGGCTCCTGTTCCCGATCCACGACTTCCGCGGCCGCGTCGCCGGGTTCGGCGGCAGGCTCCTGGTGCCCGGAGAGCCCAAGTATCTCAACTCCCCGGAGACGCCAATCTTCCACAAGGGAAAGCAGCTGTACAACCTGCACCAGGCCAAGTCGGCCATCAGGAAGGAGGAGTCGGTCCTCCTCGTGGAGGGCTACTTCGACGTGTTTCGCCTGGTGCTGGCCGGGATCGAGCACGTGGTGGCTCCGCTCGGCACCTCGCTCACGGCAGAGCAGGCGGGGCTGCTGCGCCGGTTCGCGCCGGCGGCTACGCTGCTCTACGACAGCGACCAGGCCGGCCTCCGCGCCACCTTTCGGGCAGGCGACGAGCTGCTGCGCCACGGCGTTCGCGTTCGAGTGGCGACCATGCCGGCGGGGGAGGATCCCGACACGCTGGTACGCCGAGGTGGTGCGGGGGCGCTGCAGCCGATCCTCGAGGATGGCATCGACGTCCTGGAGCGCAAGATCCAGCTGCTGGAGCAGAAGGGCTGGTTCGAGGGCGTGGAGCACCAGCGTGAAGCGCTCGACCGTCTGTTGCCGACCATTCGGGCGGCGGCCGATCCCATCACCCGGGATCTCTATCTCAAGGCGGTCGCCGAGCGGACCGGCGTGAGCCGGGAGGTGCTGCGGGAGCAGGCGGCTGCTCGGCCGCCCTCGCCATCCCCGACGCCGCCTCCACCGGATGGCCTTGCGAGGGTGGAGGCGAAGCCGGTGCGCCCGGTCAAGCGGCGCCGGGCCGAAGACCTCGGCGCCGAGCGCGACCTGCTCCGGGTGTTGATGAAGGAGCCCGCCTGGCTCGCCCGCGCCGCAACCGAGGTGCCGGTCGACTGGTTCGAGACTTCGGCGTTGCGGGAGGTCTATGAAGCGCTCCGCCGCAGTCCCGAAAACGCCGGTTCGGGAATATTCTTGGAGCAATTGTCGGCCGACGCCCGGCGCGCGTGGACCTGGCTCAACGGGTGGGAAGCGAAGTACGGAGCCCCGGAGCCGGACGTGACTTATGTGGCGGCGTGCCGGGCCCTGGAGGCTCGGCCGCTTCGACGCCAGCTCGCGGCGCTCAACCGGAAGAAGTCGGAGGGCGCGTTGACTTCCGAGGAGTACGAGACGCTGGTTCGCGAGCGGCAACGGCTTACCACCGAGCTCTCCTCGCGCTACCCCGAGGAGCTCCTCAAGCGCAAACTGAGACGGGGGGATGTAGATGCACGCTGATCTGGTCAAGCTGCTCGACGTGCAGGCGAGGGATGCGGCGGTGGCGGAGGTGGAGCGACGGTTGGAGGCGCTACAGGGAGAGGCGGTAATACTGGATCAGGCGTTGCACCGCGCGCGCGAAGTCCTGGAGACGGCCCGCCGCGCGGCACTGGACGCCGCCCGGCGAAGGGACGAGCTGGAGGCGAAGATCGAGAGCTACCGGGTGATCCAGGACCGGCGGCAGCAGCGGCTGGAGCACGTGCGCAATCCCAAGGAGGCCTCGACCCTGATGGCCGAGCTCGATCTCGCGAGATCGGTGGTGGCGAAGGAGGAGAACGACTGGGTGCGCAGCGCCGACGCGGTCACGCTGGCCCAGTTCAAAGCGGCGGAGGAGGAGCGCAACGTGGCGGTGGTGGCGGAGGGGCAGGTTCCGGAACGAGACCGGCTGGGCCTGCGGCGCGCCGAGCTCGAGGCCGAGCTGGCGTCGGCCCAGCGGAAGCGGGAGGAAAGCGCGGCGCGACTCGACCGCCCGCTGCGCCTCCGCTACGACCGGCTGCGCAAGGCGCGCACCGGCGACGTGATCGTGCCCCTCCTGGGCGGCTCCTGCGGCTCCTGTCACACGTCCATCCCCCTCAATCGGCGCAGTCAGATCAGGGCGGGCACGGTGCTCGACGGCTGCGAAGTGTGCGGCGCGATCCTGTACCCACCGGAGAGCGCGAGGCCAGTGCCGTGACCCACGCCGGCACTACACTGGCATGGTGAACGTCTCCCAGGCACCCATCTTCCGCTGGGTCGTCGCGCCCCGGCCGGACCGGGGTACGGTCGCCGCGTTGGTCGAGCGGCTCCACCTGCCCGATGCGCTGGCGGCGCTCCTGGTGCAGCGCGGCCAGGCCACCGCCGACCAGGCGCGCAAGTACCTGAGGCCGGCTATCGACGATCTGTCCGATCCGCTCACCCTGGCGGGCATGGCGGAGGCGGTGGACGCCATCGCCTCCACGGTGCGAGCCGGTGGCACCATCATGGTGCACGGCGACTACGACGTCGACGGACAGTGCGCCACCGCGGTGCTCACCCGCGCCCTGCGGGCCGCAGGGGCCCACGCCGTGCCGTTTGTGCCCCACCGGCTGCGCGACGGCTACGACTTCGGACCGGCGGGGCTCTCGGCCGCCCGCGCCGCGGGCGCCTCGCTGGTGATCACCTGCGATTGCGGCATCACCGCGCTGGACACCGTCCGCGACGCCCGCGCCGGCGGCATCGGCGTCGTGGTCACCGATCACCACCTTCTGGGCGACGAGCGCCCCGCCGCCCTCGCCATCGTCGACCCGCAGCGCCCCGACGACACCTCGGGCCTCACCAGCCTCTGCGGCACCGGCATCGCCTTCAAGCTGGTGCAGGCGCTGGTTCCCGCTCTCGGACTGCCGCAGAATCTGCCCTACTACCTGCTCGACCTGGTGGCGCTCGCCACCGTGGCCGACGTGGTGCCGCTCCAGGGCGAGAACCGCATCCTGGTGAAGCACGGCCTCCGCCTGCTCGCCGAGAGCAACTGGCCCGGGGTCCGGGCGCTGCTCGAAGCCAGCGGCCTCGCCGGCAAGGAGCTTCGCGCCGGCCACCTGGGTTTTATTCTCGGCCCCCGCCTCAACGCCGCCGGCCGGATCGGCGATGCCGGAGACGGTCTCCGCCTGCTCCTCAGCGACGACATGGACGAAGCCACGGCCATCGCCCGAAGCCTGGAGGGGATGAACGTCGAGCGGCAGGCGCTGGACCAGCGCATGCTTGACGAGGCGCTGTGCCAGGTGGAGCAGAGCGCCGACCTGGAGCGCGATTCCGGCTTCGTGCTGGCGGGCGACGGCTGGCACCCGGGGGTCGTAGGGATCGTCGCGTCGCGGGTGGTGGAGCGGTATGGCCGTCCCGCGTTCCTCATCGCGTTCGACGGTGACATCGGCAAGGGGTCCGGCCGGAGCATCTCGCGCTTCGACCTGCATTCGGCGCTACTCGCCTGCGGCGATCTGCTGGAGCGCTATGGGGGGCACCAGATGGCCGCCGGCCTCACCATCCGGCGGCAGAACCTGGAGGCCTTCCGCGAACGGTTCGGCGAGATCGCCCGCGAGTCGCTGGCGCCGGAGGACCTGGGCCCCGAGCAGCGGGTGGACCTCGAGCTCGGCCTCCACCAGGTGACCTACGAGCTGGAGCGGCTTTGCCGCTACCTCGAGCCGTGCGGCACCGGCAACGCCAGCCCGGTCTTCGGGGTGCGTGGCGTCCGGCTGGCGGGCCGCGCTAGGGTGGGACAGGGTCACCTCAAGGGCACCCTCGACGACGGCCGCTGTCGCCTGCCGGCCATCGGCTTTCAGTGGGCGGACCGGGTGCCGTGGCTCACCGACGGGCCGGTGGACGCCGCGTTCCGGCTCGAGCTGAACGAGTGGAACGGCCAGATGAGCCTGCAAGCGCGCTTGTGTGCGCTGGGGCCGGCGGCGTCGTGAGGGCCGTTCCGCCCTCTCAGGCCGTTCCGGCCCCCCCATGAGAATCGTCGCCGGCGAGCTGGGGGGTCGGAGGCTCCGCATCCCCAAGGACGGCCGCGTCCGGCCCACCGCCGACCGGGTTCGCGAGGCCTGGATGAGTATTCTCGGCGAGGAGCTCCGCGGCGCCCGGATCCTCGACCTGTTCGCCGGGAGCGGCGCCCTGGGACTGGAGGCGCTCTCCCGCGGCGCGGCGGCAGCCACCTTCGTCGAGCTGAACCCTGCCTCGCTGGACGCGCTCCGGGCCAACATCGAAAGCCTCGGTGTCGGTGAACGTGCCAAAGTGCATCGAGGCGATGCGCTTCGCTTCGCCGGAGCGCTCGAAACCAGCGCCTTTGACATCGCCTTTGCCGACCCGCCCTACACCACCGACGCGGCCGACCGGGTGGTGTCGCTCTTCCGCCGCCACCCGTTCGCGCGCATTCTTTCCGTCGAGCATCCGGCCGGCCGGCGGGTCGAGGGGGACCAGACCCGCCGCTACGGCGACACCGCCGTCACCTTCTGCCGTGCACCATGACCAGGATCGCGCTCTACCCGGGCTCGTTCGATCCGCCGACGAAGGGGCACGAGGACCTGGTGCGCCGGAGCCTGGCGTTGGCGGACCAGGTCATCGTCGCGGTCGCGCGCAACGGCGCCAAGCAGCCGCTGTTCTCCGTCGAGGAACGCCTGGGCATGCTGCGGGACACCATCGGCGGCGAGGGGCGGGTCTCCATCCAGTCGTTCGACGGTCTCCTCGCCGACTTCGCTAAGCGGGTGGGCGCCTCGATCATCGTGAGAGGGTTGCGGGCGGTGAGTGACTTCGAGTACGAGTTCCAGATGGCGCTGATGAACCGGCGGCTGCACCCCTCGCTCGAGACCGTCTTCCTGGTCCCGGCGGTGGATCTCACCTATCTGAGCTCCAGCCTGGTGCGGGAGGTGGCGCGCTTCGGGGGGGACGTCGGCGGACTGGTCCATCCCGCGGTCGCCGGGGCGCTCGCCAGGCGGTTCAGCCGATGACCTTTCGCAGCGAGCTTCTGAAGCGGGCCGCCGGCCGCCGGGCGCGCATCGTGCTCTGCGAGGGAGAGGATCCCCGGGTGCGGGCCGCCGCCGACCGCCTCCGGAAGGAGGGCATCGCGGAGCCGATCGTGCTGGGCGGGGCAGGTCTCAACCCAGGCGACGATCCGAGGCTGGGACGCATCGCGAAGTATCTGCGCGAGCGACGGCCCGATGAGATCCGGGACGGTGTGCACGCGCTCGATGTGGCGGCCGATCCCGCCAACTTCGGCGCCGCTCTCGTCGCCCTGGGCGAGGCCGAGGGCGCGGTGGCCGGCGCCGTGCTCACCACCCGTGAGGTGCTCCGGGCCGCTCTCTGGGCCATCGGCATCGCGCAGGGCGCCAAACAGGTGAGCTCTTCGTTCTACATGGTCATGCCGAGCGATACGGTGCTCACCTTCACCGACTGCGCCGTGGTGCCCGAGCCCTCGGCGGAGGAGTTGGCGGGCATCGCGCTCGCGGCCGCCCGGGACCGCGCCCGGCTGGTGGGCGACTCGCCGCGGGTCGCGTTTCTGTCCTACAGCACCAAGGGAAGCGCCGACGGACCCGGGGTGAGGCGCATTCGGGAAGCGGCGGCCCTGTTCCGCGCCCTCGCCCCCGACATCCTCTCCGACGGCGAGCTGCAGGGCGACGCCGCGCTGGTGCCCGAGGTGGCGGAGCGGAAGTCGCCCGGCTCCCCGGTGGCCGGCAAGGCGAACGTCCTGGTCTTTCCCGATCTGGACGCCGGCAACATCGCCTACAAGCTGACTCAGCGCCTCGGCGGTGCGGTGGCCCTCGGCCCGATCCTACAGGGGCTGGCCCGGCCGATGGCCGACCTGTCGCGAGGGGCCACGGCCGACGATATTGTCGAGGTGGCGGCGATGGTGGCACTGCAGAGCGACTCGACGACCTGACGGAGCGACCGATGGGCTTCAGCCAGACCAAAGACCAGAGCGGCGTGGCGGTCCTGCAGGTGGAGGGCCAGTTGATCGTGGGCAACCGCCAGGAGCTCAAGGATCTGGTGCAGGCGGCGCTGGACCGCGGCGAGCGCCGGCTGCTGATCGACTTCTCCCGCACCGGCTACATCGACTCCTCGGGTCTCGGTGCGCTGGTGTCCATCTCCAAGCGGATCCGAGAGGCCGGCGGCGAGCTGCGGCTCTCCGGACTCAACGAGGACCTCCGTTCGCTCTTCGAGCTCACCAAGCTGGACACGCTCTTCGCCATCGCCGACACTCCGCAGCAGGCTCTGGCCAGCTTTTAGCGGCCACGGTCGATGACCTCGCCCCTGCGACTCTGTGTCCGCCGCTCACCGGCACCAGACGCCGAGGGCGCCGCAACGCTGGTCACCCTCCGGCTTCCCAGCGACATCAGCTGCATCGAAGAGGCGGTCGAGCTGGTCACCCGCCACTGTCTGGCCGGCCACAGCGCCACCCGCACGATACGCTTCCGACTTCAGGTGGTCCTGTCCGAGGCACTCGCCAACGCCATTCTCCGGGGAAATCAGGGGGCGCTCGACAAGTGGGTAGAGGTGCGCGCTGAGCTTCGCGCCGAGCTGATCCGGGTCCACGTCACCGACCAAGGTCCCGGATTCGACCCCTCCGCGGTCCCCGAGCCGATTCGCCCGGAGCAGATCGACGAGGCCGGCGGCCGCGGGCTTTTCCTCATCCGCCGGCTGGTCGACGCCGTGCAATTCAACGAGCAAGGAAACTCCATCTGCATGATCCTGCGCCGTCACTAGGACGGCTCGGTCCGGTGCTCGATGGTCTCGGCGCGCTGGTCAAGGGACGGGTGCGCCTCTGGCGCTTCGACGGGCGCGGACTCAAGGCCGCCGGCGGGGGCGACCCGGGCTGGAGCCCGACCATCCCCCGCGCGGCCGGCCCGGTGCCCACGCCCACCGGCAGCGTCTGGCTGGCGCCGGTCGGCAACCTGGAGGGGTTCTGGGTCGAGGTGGATGCCGGCAGCGAGGAGCAGTCCCGGTGGGGGGCCGATCGCGTGGTCCCCATCGTGGCGGCGCTGCTCGACGCGGAGCGGCAACGCGGATTCATCGCCGAGGAGCTGGCCAGCCGCTACCAGGAGATCGACCTCCTCTACGCCATCAGCGAGATCCTGGGCCAGACGGTGCGGTTGGAGGAGGCCACCCGGACGATCGTCCGCGAGGTCAGCGCGGTGGTCGGCGCGAAGCGCGCGTCCATCATGGTGTTCGACGACACCGCGCAGGTGTTGCGCACGGTGGCCGCGAGGGGCTTCGGAATGGAGGGCCTCGAGCCGGTACCGGTGGACGACCAGTGTTCGGTGGCGGCGAAGGTCTACCGCGAGCAGCGCACCATCGTGCACGACCCCGGTGAGACCGACGAGGTGCCGGGCGACTGTGCGGGTGACCGAGGGTACAAGGGGCGAGCCTATTTGAGCGTGCCGATCTGCTATGGCGCGCACGGATCGCCGCTGCGCTGCATCGGCGTCATCAACCTCACCGACCGGATCGGCGGCGACCGGTTCACTCCGGGCGACCGCAAGCTGGTGGCCGCGGTGGCCAACCAGATCGGCGCCGCGGTGGAGAACGCCCGGCTGATCGAGCGCGATCTCGGCCAGCAGCGGCTTCAACGGGAGCTGGAGCTGGCGCATGACCTTCAGCTCAAGCTGCTCCCTTCGCCGTCGGTGCTGCATGGAGACGCCGAGGTCGCCGCCCGCTGCCTGCCGGCCGAATCGGTGGGCGGCGACTTCTACACCTTCACCCGGCTGGGTCGGGGACGAGTCGGCGTGATGTTGGGCGATGTCGCCTCGCATGGCTTCTCGGCGGCACTGGTCATGGCGCTGGTGCTCTCCGCGGCCGGCATTCACGCCGCCGCGTCGGTGACGCCGGACGAGACCCTGAGCGCGCTGCTCGACAGTCTCTCGACCGAGCTGGCCGAAACCGAGATGTACTTCAGCGTGTTCTACGGCGTGCTCGATCCGCTGTCCGGGCGGCTGTCCTACGCCAACGCGGGCCACCCGTACGCCTTCCGAATCCCGCGGTTCGGCGAGCCCGAACGGCTGGACGCCACCGCCCCGCCACTCGGCTTGGCGACGCCGGGGAGCATCCAGGGCCGTCAGGTGCCGTGGAGCGTGGGACACGATCTCCTGGTGCTCTGGACCGACGGGCTGGCCGACGCGCGGAACGAGCAGGGCGAGCCGTTCGGCGAGCAACGGCTCCTCGCCGAAGTGTGCGCCCACCGCCACGAGTCCCCCGAAGCGGTGGTGCAGGCGGTGCTGGCCACCGCGGAGGCATTCGGCAGCCGTCCGGAGGACGACCGGACGCTGCTCGTGCTCCGGATCTGAGTGCCGCGAGCCAAGCGGAGGCTCGCCCAGCATTTTCTCTCCGACCCGCGCATTCTCCAGCGCATCGCCGACGCGCTCGGGGCCACGCGCGACGACACGGTGCTGGAGATCGGGCCCGGTCCAGGCGCACTCACCGAAGCGCTCGCCGCCAGGGCCGGAAGACTGGTGGCGATCGAGAAGGACGCCGAGCTGGTGCCCGCGCTGCGCCAGCGGGTGCCGGCCGCGACCATCGTCGAGGCCGACGCGCTCGAAGCCGACTGGCATGCGATCGCCGGACCCCGGTTCCTCGTCGCCGGCAACATCCCCTACAACATTACCTCTCCCCTGATCGACCGGGCGCTGAAGCCACCGCGGCCGCCTCGCATCGTCTTCCTGGTGCAGAAGGAGGTGGCGGACCGGGTGAGTGCCGCGCCGGGAAGCGAAGCCTACGGCGCGCTGACCGTCGGGGTTCAGGCCGTCGCGCGGGCGGAGCGGCTCTTCACCGTGCCGGCGGGCGCGTTCCGGCCCCGTCCCCTGGTGGACTCCGCCGTACTCCGCCTCACACCACTGGGTGAGCCGGTGGTGAGCGACGCGGAAGTCGAGCCGTTCCGCCGGCTGGTGGTGGGTCTCTTCGGATTTCGCCGAAAACAGATGGTGCGAGCGCTTCGGGAGCTGACCGGATGGAGCGCGGAAACGGTGGGCGATGCGCTCGGCCGGGCGGACATCGACCCGCAGGTGCGGCCGGAGACGGTGTCGCCGGTCCGGTTCGCGCTGCTGCTGCGGGCGCTCGTTGACGGGGGATGGCAGGCGCGGTAGGTTTGTGAAATGTTTCACAAAAATACGGGCCATGCCTAAGGTCGCCGAGTCGACGGTTCGCCGGCTGTCGCTCTATCTGCGCTTCCTCGAGGAATTCGAGGGGCAGGGCATCGCCACCGTGAGCTCGGGCGCGCTCGCGTCGCGGGGAGGCACCACCTCGGCGCAGGTGCGGAAGGACCTGTCGTTCTTCGGGTCCTTCGGGAAGCGGGGCCTGGGCTATCCGGTGCCGGAGCTGGCCGATCAGTTGCGGGAGATCCTGGGCCTCAAGCGGCGCTACCGGGTGGGGATGATCGGCGCGGGGAAGATCGGCAGCGCGCTGGTGCAGTACCGCGGCTTCCGGCAGCGCGGGTTCGACATCATCGCCATCTTCGACAGCGACACCTCCAAGATCGGCCGGCAGTGGAACGGTCTCACGGTGCTGGACATCAGCGCGCTGGAGCGGGAGCTGGGCGAGCATCCGATCGACATGGCGGTGCTGGTCACCCCGGCCGAGGCGGCGCAGCCGGTGGCGGACCGGCTGGTGGCGCTCGGGGTGAAGGCGATCCTCAATTTCGCGCCGGTGCAGCTCGCGGTACCCGAGGATGTGGTGGTGAAGACGGTGAACCTGGCGTTGGAGCTGGAGACGCTGAGCTATGCGCTAGCCAGTCGGTGATGGGCCGGTGTCGGGCCCTCGCCACGCGAGTTGTCATCCCGAGCGGAGCGAGGGATCTTGCCGGCTTGTTTCGGGAGGTGGCGCGCAAGATCCCTCGCTC
>JACCRH010000427.1 GCA_013813675.1 Gemmatimonadales bacterium | reverse complement strand
TGATTCTCCGGATCATCGCCCGCAAGCTGTCGGAAGGCAGCGCGCCGAAGATCGCGAGCATTCGGTCGCCCATCTGCATCGCCATCGCCTGGTCCGCTGCCGGCGCCGCGTCGGAGACGGTGACCGCCAACCTGCCGTCGGGCGAGGTGGCGCCGCGGCGGGAGAGGAGCTGGGAGACGTCGCTGGCCGGGCCTTCGATCGTCTGGATGACCTGCCCCGACGCGAGCTGCTGAGCCACGACCATGAGTGGCCGCTTGCCGTGATCGTTGGCCTGCACCTGCACCCGGAGTACCGGCAGCCCGTCGATGTGCGGCAGGCTCTGCCCGGCCTCGTTCTGTGCCCCATCCCACGACATCGTGCGCCACAGGCCGGCCAACTGCTCCCCCTGGGCGGGCCGGCGATGATCCAGCGGCGTCAACTCGAGCGCCGGGGCCGGATCGAGAACAGCCAGCTTGGCGGCACGGATCGAATCCTCACGGGCCGCGAGCGTCACGCTGGGGGGCGAAGGCTCGCGGCGGGACTTCGAGAGGGCCGGCGGCGCCGAGGCCGCCAGCGGACCCGGAGGCGGTGCTTTGGCCTCGGCGGGAGGAGCGATCGGCGCGGAAGGCCGCGGGGCCGTGGCCACCGGCGCCTGGGGTACCGGAGCCACACTGCGGGTCGCGACGCTGACAGCCCGGCCGGTGCCGACCACGGTGCTCCCGGTCCAGCCCAATCCGAGCGCCGCCACCAGGCTCGCGGCCCACGCCGCGGCGCGCAGGCGGCGCCGGCGAGTATGCGCGCGCTCTGCCGCGACACCGCGGATCGTCTCGAAGGCCGGCGGGACGCGACGCGGCGGCGCCAGCCGAGCGAGCAGCGCCGTGGTGCGGTCCCGGAGGGCGGCGATTCCGTCGCGAGTGGCGCGGCAGGACGAGCATCCGGCCAGATGGCTCTCGATCTCCACGCACTGAGATCGACTCAGCCCCTGGTCCAGGTAGGCGTGCAGCTCGTCTTCAGGAATGTGCCGCATTGTCTCTCGTCGGTTGCTGCTGCCGCTCATGCGCATCCACCAGCCGGCGGCGCGCTCGCGCGAGGGTCGTGCCAACGGCGCCGACGGCGAGCCCGGTCTGCGCCGCGATCTCGGGATAGCTCAACCCGGCGTCCCACAGCAGCAGGATCTCACGATCTCTCGCGGTCAAGGTGTTCAGGGCCTCCTGGACCGACGCCATCTGCTCGTCATGCTCCACCGCGTCGTCGGCGGACGGTGTCACGGTCGGTTGCGCGATCGGGTCGCCCTTCAGGAGGGTGAGGTGCCGCTTGCGCCGCACCGCCGCACGGGCCTCGTCGCGCGCGAGGTTGGCCGCCACCGCGAAGACCCACGCCCGCGGCTTGTCGGGGCGGTGGGCCAGCGCGCGGACGAACACTTCCTGCGCCAGATCCTCCGCCCGCTCGGCATCCCACACCTTGCGGTACAGGAACCGGACGACGGCGGTGTAGGTGCTCTTGTAGAGTTGCTCCAGCTCGTCGGTCACGCGACCTCAGCGGGGAGTCGAGTCGTCCATGAGGACGGGCAAGTTACGCCAGCTTGCACAGTTGGGCCTCGTCACTGGCCGGCTGCACGTCCCCGTCTGCGACGCGGCCCGAAGATGCACCCAGGGTGTAGTCCCCGGTTCTTCGGCGGCCATTCGGTGCAGAGGTCGGGCTTGGCGGGGCGGCCGTCCGCCCGGAGGCGCCCATGGAGCGAGCAGGCGACGCCGTCGTCTCCCAGGTACCCGCAGGCGGAGATCATCTCCACGTCGAGGGAGAAGTCTCCGCCCCGCTCCACTTTACAGAGATACGGCGACCTGCGGGAGCGCACCAGGGCCTCCAGGCGCCGCTCCGCCTTGGTGCACATGATCTCGACCTGCAGATCCCGGCAGCAGGCCGCGGTCCGCTTGTTGTCGGCGGTGCGGCAGGGCGCGACCGCACAGGGATTGGCGCTGTCGAGGACCGGCAGCGGTCGGGCGGGAGCCGGAGCCTCGGGCAACGACCTGGTCACCATGCGCTGGGCGTCCACCACGCGGAACCGCTGGCCACCGAGCCGGCGCGGTTGAGCGGCACGTGGCGGGCGACGGGGTGCGACACCGCTGTAGCCGTAGAACCGGCAACCTGCCGCACCCCCTTCCTCGCTGAGGTACCGACAGGGCACGTGGAGAATCGCCTCCACGTAGAGATCGCCCTCTCCCGACCACGGCTTGCCGAAGGTGATCTGCTGGGTGTGACCGAGCAGCCAGGTCGCCTCGTGATCCAGTGACGCCGTGCCTTCCTCCAGCGACCCGACTCGAAGGGTCACGCGCAGCGCACGACACTGCGACCCCAGCTTTCGGCAGGGCGGCGCGGAAGGCACGGCTGATTTCGGCTCAGCAGGGTGGCTGACAGTCATCGGGTTCAATAGTAATCGTCCGGCCACTTCCCTTCGCACCGGCGGCCTGTATCTTTGTGAACGAGTTCACAAAGTCGAGCTCCATCGGTTCTCTGACAATTCATAGCTTCGGAGGCAGATCGGCGATGCGTGTTTCTTCCATGCTGGCGGGGCTGGCGTTGGTTCTGGCGGCCTGCGGCGGCGGCGAGCAGAAGGTTGACGAGCAGCAGACGACGGCGACTCCCGACCAGGCGGCTCCCGCCGCGGGTGATGCCGCCCCCGCGGCGGGCGGCACGGCGCACGACGTCAACATGGTGCTGGAGGGCAGCAGCTACAAGTATGTTCCCGACCAGCTCACCATCAAGGCGGGCGACGTGGTGCGGTTCCACAACGTGAGCGGTGGACCGCACAATGTCTCGTTCTGGGCGGACAGTATCCCCAGCGGGGCGGCCGACGCGCTCAAGGCCGGCATGCCCGACCAGATGGCCCCGCTGGAAGGCTCGCTCCTCACCGAGGTGAACGCGATCTACACCGTGAATTTCGCCAACGCCAAAGCCGGCGCGTACAAGTTCTACTGCCTGCCGCATCTGGCGCTGGGAATGAAGGGGAAGCTGACGGTGCAGTAGCGCGTGTGTCACCTGAAACAAGTGAAGGGGACCATGCAGGCATGGTCCCCTTCGCGTTGCTCATGGTGGCAGGTCGCTCGATTCCGTTTCCTGACCTTCCGACCGACGCACCGCGGCCGCCACGACCATTCCCACCAACAGTCCCGCGAGCGCGTCCACCCCGTAGTGCATCTGACAGTAAACCACCGCCACGGTGAGCAGCACGGTCGGAAGCGCCAGTGCCCACGCCAGCCCCCTGGAGCCGCGCCCGGCGGCGAGGGCGGCGGCCACGGTCGCCGCGACGTGGGAGCTGGGGAAAGCGGCGCCGTAGGAGCTGCCCGCGGCGAGCGTGCCGTACACCATCCGGGCGAAGAGGTTGTCGGTGAACCACGGGTCGGGCCGGGGGAAGACGTAGTAGGGGCCGGCCACGGGGAAGAAGAGGAATACCAGGTAGCAGATGACGAACGTCGTCACCACCACCAGAACGAAGTGTCGCAACGCGGGCAGGTCTCTCCGCCACACGAAATAGAATGCCGGCGTCACGACGATGAGATAGTACGACAGGTAGACGGCGTGCAGCACGCCCGACAGCAGGCGGCTCGGCATGGCGTGCCACCATTGGGCGCTGATCTGCCCGCCGAAGATCGCCAGCTCCCAGCGCTGAACCATGGCGTCATAGACCTGTGCGCCGCCCGGACCATTGAGTACGTCGAGCTCGCTGTAGAGCCCTCCCAGCAACAGCAGAGGATACAGCTCGCGGACAGTCCGTCCCACCGCGCCAAGCCCCGGCCGCGTCACCAGGAACAGCAGCAGGGCGAAGAGGGCGTGGGCCGCCAGGAGCCACCGCGCTCCCGGCTGTTCCGGCGCCCGAGCCCCCGCGACCAGGGAGACCACGGCCAGATACCCGACGAGGACCAGGTCCACCGGGCGGAGCTGCGCGCGGCGTGCCGTCGTCGCCGCCCACGCCCGGGCGGTCTCCGCCGCTACAGCCATCCCGCGGTCCGATACCACCGATAGGTGTCGGCGAGTCCCGACTGCAGGTCGTGAACCGCGCGCCACCCGGAGTCGCGGCTGAGGGGGGCGGGATCGCCGGTCCAGGCGTCCTGAAAGAACTCGTTCGCCTTGTCCCGGGTGAGGATCGTGCGCTGGCCGGCGAGTGAGGCGAACCGCTCCGTGACCGCGAGCATCGCCTTCCCGAGCGGCGCCGGCACCGGGATGAGAGTCACGCGCCGGCCCATCGCGCTCCCGACCGCCCGCACGAACTCGGCGCTCGTCGCGACCTCGGGGTGGCAGGGGTAGTAGATCCTTCCGACCGTGGCCGGAGCGGTGCCGGCCGCAACCAGCGCGTCTCCCAGGTCGGCCCCGTGAATCGCGGAAAGCTCCTGGCTGCCGTCACCGAACACCGGCGCGAGGCCCAGGCGTGCCATTCGGAACACCTTGAGCACTTCACGATCCCGAGGACCGTATACCGTGGGCGGTCGGAGAATGACCCAGGGAAGGCGGGCGGCCGTGACTGCCGATTCGGCGGCCAGCTTGCTTCGGCCGTACGCCGTCACCGGACGCGCCAGCTCGGCGCCGGTGAGCGGTCGGCCTGGCCGCGCTGGACCACCCGCGGCCATCGAGGACACAAGAACGAAGCGCGAGGCACCCGCTCCCGACGCGGCCGCGACCAACCTCGCGGTCCCGTCGCGGTTGCAGCGCATGAACTCGGTTTCGCTCGCGGCCGCCACCAGCCCAGCGACGTGGAACACCACCTCCTGGCCCTCCGCGGCGCGGGCGAGAGCGCTGGGATCGTCCAGGTCACCCGCCACCACCCGCACGCCGAGCGGCGCGAGCGCCCCGGCTTTCTTCGGCGAGCGGACCAACGCCGTGATCTCGTCCCCCCGGCGGTGCAGTGCCTCGGCGAGATGACCGCCGACGAAACCGGTCGCACCGGTCACCAGCGCCTTCATATGCTCCGGTCGTAGAGCCGATAGGTCTTGTAGACCTGGAAGGTCATTTTTTCCAGCCCGGCGTTCATCGCCGGGTTGTCCTCCAGGATCCAGCCGGCCTCGCCCCAACTGAACCCGAGCTTTTCGGCGCGGGTCCAGATCCAGTGGTACAGCATGGCGTCCACCGCCTTGCCGCGGTACTCCGGCACCACGCCGAGGAGCAGAATTCTGGCGCGGCGGATCTTGCGCATCTTGAGCGCCCACAGCAGCCGGGGCAGGACGGGGAGAAGCCGTCCCGAGCGGTTCGTCCGGAAGACGACGTTGAGGTCCGGCAAGGCGATACCGAAACCGATCAGCTTCCCGTCCTTCTCGGCCACGGGCACGAAGTCGGGAATGACGACCGGACGGAACTGCTCGGCGAGGTGATCGATCTCGTGCTCCGTCATCGGAACGAATCCCCAGTTCTTCTCCCACGCTGAATTGTAGATCTCCTTGATCCGCTCGACTTCATGGGCGAAATGCTTGAGATCGAGCGGCCGGATCGTGATCCCGAGACGCTGGCGGATCAGCTCGGTGCCGCGGGCGAGCCGCTCGGGCACCGGCACGTAGCGGTCCTCCCGGCCTCCCTGGTAGACCAGGAGGTCCTTGGCCTTGGCGAATCCCCCCCGCTCCACCAGGTCCACGTAATACCGGGGATTGTGGGGCATCATCAACGCCGGAGGGAACTCGAACCCATCCACCAGGAGCCCGCACTCGTCATTGACCGAAAACGAGGCCGGGCCGCGGAGCACGTCGTGACCCTTCTCGCGGCACCATCCGGCGGCCGCGTCGAACAGGGCATCGGCCACCTCCTGGTCCTCGATGCACTCGAAGAACCCGAAGAAGCCCACCCGGTCTCCGTGAGTCTCGTTGTGGAGCCGATTGCTGATGGCGGCGATGCGGCCCACCACGACGGCGTCGCGCTCGGCCAGGAAGTACTCGGCCTCGCCGTGCTCGAAGAAGGGGTTCCTGGACCGGGAGAGCAGGGCCGCCACGTCCCGACGCAACGGCGGGACCCAGATCGGGTCCCGCGCGTGGAGTCGGTAGGGCAGGTCGATGAAGCGCTTGAGGTCCCGTCGGTCCCGTGCCGCGCGCACGCGCAGCGGTGGGCTCAGATGACCCCCAGATCCCGGCCGATGCGGGCGAACTGCTCCAGCGCGAAATCGATCTGGTCGAACGTATGGCTGGCCATCAGACTGGTACGCAGCCGGCACTGCGACGGCGGCACCGCGGGCGGGGCCACCGGATTGGTGAACACACCGGCGTCGAACAGCCGCCGCCACATGAGGAACGTCTTTTCCAGGGGCCCCACCAGCACCGGCACGATAGGGGTCTGGGTCGGCCCGATGTCGAACCCGAGCATGTGGAACCCGTCCTGGAGCCGGCGGGTGTTGGCCCACAGGCGGTCGCGGCGCTCGGGCTCGGTCTGGAGCACCTCAAGCGCGGCCAGAACGCCCGCCGTGTTGGCCGGAGGCAGCGAGGCCGTGAAGATGAGTGGCCGGCTGTGATGCTTGAGGTAGTGGATGACGTTCTCCGACGCCGCTACGAACCCGCCGATCGACGCCAGCGACTTGGAGAAGGTGCCGGCGATGATGTCCACCTCGTCGGTCAGGCCGAAGTGGGCCGCCGTCCCCTCGCCGTTGGGCCCGAGTACGCCGAGGGCGTGCGCGTCGTCCAGGGCCAGAGCGGCGCCGTACTTCCTGCCGACCCGCAGCAGCCCGGGAACGTCGGCGATGTTGCCCTCCATGGAGTAGACGCCGTCCACCACGATCATCGAGCCGCGGCCGAACCCGTTCCGCTCCATCCGACGCTCGAGGTTGACCAGGTCGCCGTGGTTGAAGCGCTCGGTGTCGCCATAGGAGAGCTTGGCGCCGTCCACGATCGAGGCGTGGTCCAGCTTGTCGAGATAGACGATCTCGCCCCGCCCGACCAGGCCGGCGATCAGCCCGAGATTGGCCGAGTATCCGGTGGAGAAGACGAGGCACGCCTCCTTGCCCAGGAACTCCGCCAGCGCGGCCTCCAGTTGTTCATGGAGGTCGAGCGTTCCGTTCAGGAACCGGCTCCCGGTGCAGCCGGAACCGTACCGGTGCAGGGCGCGGGAAGCCGACTCGAGCACTTTGGGGTGATGAGTGAGGCCCAGATAGTTATTGGACCCCAGCATGATCTTCTTATGTCCGTCGATGACGACGACGGTGTCTTCCGACTCCGAGATCGGCTTGAAGTAGGGATAGAGGCCGGCCGCCTGGATCTCACGGGCCTTGGTAAACGTCCGGCACTTCTCGAAGAGCGCGACTTGTTGAAGCTCTTGGGTATCCACGGTTCCTCGGAGCAGAGAGGAGGTAATGATTGCCCCCACATCGCTTTGCGGCTGAATGGCCTAAACTAGTGATCCCGCTCAGGTGACACAAGTTGCATGGGGCTGGCCGGGATTCGGAAGGCTGTGACGCGCTGGCGCAAGCCTCACGCCGTCGTGAGGCAAGTCTCGAATCGCCTTTCCGTTACGGGCCAAAGAGTTGCCGAGGCTCAGGTTGGCTTCCTGATTTCGCTCGAGTCCCCGGTTCGGCCGGGGCCGGGTGTTTCCCAACCGTCCCACCTGGACCTGCCGGGCTGTCCGTTCCGGTGGACCGGCTCCGACTTCCGCGGTCTGCTTGACTTGAGTGGAACAGGGGCAGACCTTTCTCCTATGCCGCGCCCCGACGAGTCCCCCCGCCGCCACTTCCTGCGCAGCGCCCTGCTGGCCGCGGGCGGAATGATAGCGTCCGGCAGGCTCCTCGAAAGCGCGCGTCTGCTTGCCGCGCACGGGGTGGACGATCCCGGTGATCCTGAAGTACCGAATGAGGAGGTCGCCCGAATCCTCAGAGAGATCTCCGGCGGCAGGCCGATCCGGCGGGGCAACCTCTCGCTGGACATGCCAGTCGTGGCCGAAGACGGGCGGATCGTTCCGGTCATCATCGAGAGCGATCTGCCGATGACGGCCGAGCGATACGTCAAGGCGGTGCACCTCATCGTGGATCACAACCCCGACGCGCACCTCGCCGCCTTCCACCTCACCCCGGCCATCGGTTCGGTCTCCATCTCCACCCGGATCAAGATGAAGCGGACCACCTGGGTGCGGGCGATCGCCGCGACCAACACCGGCGAGGTCTGGGCGGCGTATGCTCGGGTGCAGGTCACGCTCAACGGGTGCGGCTGATGGGCCCATCGATCGGCGAGGCTCGCATTCGACTTCCCAGCCAGGTGGCTCGGGGCGACCTGATCGTGGTGAACGCGATCATCTCGCACCCGATGGACACCGGCTTCTTCCGGAATGCGGATGGGCAGCCGATACCGGCGTATTTCATCAAGGATGTGGTCGTCACCTACGGCGATCAGGAGATCGCCAGGTTC
>JACCRH010000391.1 GCA_013813675.1 Gemmatimonadales bacterium | reverse complement strand
ACCGCGCCGACGTTCACCGGCGTCGTCACCACGATCTGCGCGCTCGCGCCGCCGGCAAACCGCAGAGTGAGCCGGCGCTCGTCCTGGCCGGCGAACTCGTGCACTCCGGGGAACTGACTCAGCCGCTTGAACAGCTCGGCCGGCGACACCTCGGCCACCAGCACCAGCACTAGATCTCGAACCACCTCCGAGCGCCGACGGACGTCCCCGGCGACGAAGGCGGCGGTGACCCCGGGCAGGCGCGCCAACGCCAGCCGAAGACCTTCGGCCTCCTCTGCCGCGTGGTGGGAGAGCCGATAGGCGTTCGCCTGCCGCAGAAAGGCGATGCTCTTGAGGATGTTCTCGGAGGTCTTCCGGCCGAATCGAGGGAGCTTCGCCAGCCGTCCGTCCATCGCCGCGGCTTCCAGGTCGGGCAGCGACTCGATTCCGAGCACATCGTGAATCTGCCTGATCTTGGCGACGCCGAGGCCGGAGATCGCGAGCATCTCGACCAGGCCGGGCGGAATCTGTTCCCGCAGCTCCTCGAGGATTCCGGCGCGCCCGGTATTGATCAGCTCGGTGGCGATCTGAAGGGTGGCGGGGCCGACGCCTTTGGCCGCGGCGAGCGACCCGTCCTCCAACCCCTGGCGGAGGTCGCCGGTGTAGGTGCCGATCGCGCGGGCCGCGTTGCGAAAGGCCCGGATGCGGAACGGGTTCTCGCCTCTCAGCTCGAGAAACGCGGCGACCTGGTCCAACACGTCGGCCACAGCCTTCTTGTCCATGAAGTCCTTCAGGGTTTCCATAGAGGCCCTCCGGTTGCCACGCCCGCGGCCAGCTCCTGCGTGCGCCAGCCGAGCTCCAGCAGCTCTTCCTCACCCACGATGGAACGCAGTCCCGCGCTGGCCCCGCCGGGAAGCGTGGGCTCGAAGAGTCCCGATCCATCCTCTCGCACCAGCCGGCCGGCCCGCCCGCCGATCACCTCCACCGCGCTGAAGCCCGCCCGCTCGGGCCTGAGGCCGAAGATTCCCAGCACCCGGAGCTCGCCGCCGGGGGCCCCGGAGACGAAGAGCCCGTCCAGCGGCTCGGCGGCCTCGTCGGCGACCACGGCGGCCCAGACCATCCGCTCGGGGAACTGCGCATAGTAGGCGGGAAGCTCCTTCGGCGCCGCCTCCACCGGCCGCTCCCCCAGCAGCTCCTCCGCCGCTTCCCGGCTGATGGGAATGGTGATCGCTCCGGCGGCCCACGCGAGATAGGCGTGGTGGACCAGCGCGACCATCTGGTCCATCGCCTCACCCAGGCCTTCCTCCGGCCGGAGGTCGCGGAGCAGGGTGACTACGACACGATCCATGAGAAATGCGTCGCGGTCCGCCGGGTCGCTTCCCGCCGCGGCCAGGCTGGCGGCGATCTCGGGAAAGGTGGACTCTGCTGCGAGAGGAAAGACGAGATCCAGCGGGGTGGGGCGGGCCATCCAGGAAAGGTAATGCCTTGCGGCGGAGCTCAGACCGCCAGAAACCCTCCGATCGTCCGTACAAACTCCTCGTGCGCCTCCACATAGGGGACATGGCCGCAGCGGGGTACCGAGCGGAAGCGGGCGCCGATCAGCTCGGCCGTGGTGCGGGCGGCCTCGAGGGGAATCGGATCGTCCTCACCCCGCAGGACCAGGGAGGGAATCCCGCGCAGTGCCGGCAAGCGCTCTCTCAGGTCGTAGTCTCCCAGGCTCGCCCAGACCTCCTCCTGGGTCCGCCCGGTGATCCGGAACGGTGTGAGGTCGCGCGCGCGGGCGGGGTCGTGGAAGTAGGGGGCGACGGAAAGCTCGAAGATCCGCCGCTGGAAGGTCTCCGGGTCGCGATCGCGCAGGCCGCTCTCCCGCAGGGCTCGGCGCGCCTCCTGAAACGTGGGATCGAGATTGCGCTGGCCGAAGCGCTCCTCGAACCGCAGTCGCGCCGCGCGCCACGACGGGGCGGGGGAGACCAGCGCCAGCCGCGCGACGCTTCCGGGGTGATCCAGCGCGTAGAGCAGGGCCAGCAGCCCGCCCCACGAGTAGCCCGCGATGGTGAGGCGATCGAGTCCCCACGCCTGGCGCAGGGCCTCCAGGTCCCCCACCTGCTCGGTCCACCCGACCGGCACATCCCGCGCGACCGGGGAGCGGCCGCCGCCCCGCTGGTCGTAATAGATCAGCTCGCGGCCCTCGGCCAGGGCGTCGAAGCCGGGAAGGAGATAGTCGTGGTGTGCGCCGGGTCCGCCGTGCAGCACGACGACGGGGGGCCCGCGTCCGATCCGGCGCACGAAGAGCTCGACGCCGCGAACCGCTTCGGTCGACTCGGTGACTTGCGGCCGGGTGTCCCGGTGGGTGTTCATCGTGTCGTCCTGAGCGGCGCGTGTGTCATCCTGAGCGGCGCGTGTGTCATCCTGAGCGGCGCGTGTGTCATCCTGAGCGAAGCGAAGGAGCCGAACTCACCTTCCGGTCCCTTCGCTTCGCTCAGGGTGACAGGGGTCGCGGCCGCGGTTACAACAACACACCCAGCGCATCCGCCACCCGCCGCACCTCGGCCGCCTCCTCCACGGTGAATGGATCGGGCTGGTCGCTGTCCACGTCGATCTGGCCCAGGATCGTGTCGCCCCGCCGGATCAGCACCACCAGCTCGGATCGCGTCCAACTGTTGCACGCGATGTAATTCTCCACCGCCCGAACATCCGGAACGTTCTGGTCCACGCCGGTTGCCACCGCAGTGCCGCAGACCCCCTGGCCGACCGGAATCCGGGTGTGCTCGGTGTCCCGCCCGGCGAACGCCTCCAGGATCAGCTCGTCCTGCTGGAGCATATAGAGGTAGACCGAGGTGTACGGCGGCCCGGCCGCGCGAATCTTCTCCGCTGCCGTCCGCAGCAGCGCGGCTCTTCCCACCTCACGGGCGAACGCGCCGCGCAACGACGCAATGACCTTGTCGGCGCTGAGGACCGCCATGCGCTACCCTCCCCTGGTGCTCAACCTGGCGCGAACCGTGGTGACCTGGCTGCCTCGCCGGATGACGATGCTGACCGAGTCGCCGGGTTCGTGGCTTCTGAGCGCGTTGGTCATCGCCTGGAGGTCGGGAATGTCCAGCTCGCCGATTCGGGTGATGATGTCGTCCCCCCGCAGCCCGGCCCGCTCGGCTGGACTTCCGGCGCGGACGCCGAGCAGCCGAACGCCGCCGGGGTTGTCGGTCATGTCGGGAATCGTGCCGAGGTAGGTGCCGTAGGCCGGCATGGCGGCGCTATGCGCCGGCGGCGTGGCGTCGACCGGGGTCAGCCTCGTCGGCCGGTTGCCCAGTGCCGTCACCAGGCCCATGGTGAAGTTGGTGACCCGGCGGAACCCTTCCGGGTCGATCTTCTGCCAGTCGTCAGTCGTCCGGTGGTAATCGTCGTGCAGGTCGGTGAACACGTGCAGCACCGGCCGGCCGGCCGCGTAGAACGAGGATTGGTCGCTGGGCCCATAGCCGTCGCCCTGCGCCTTCAGGTCGAGGCCCGCATGCCAGTTGAGCGAATCGAGCAGGGCCGGGAACTCCTTGGCGGTGCGGGCGCCGTAGACGATGAGCCGGCCGTTTCGCAGCCGCCCCACCATGTCGAGATTGATCATGGCGATCGTGGCGCTGAGTGGGTACATCGGCTGCTTCACGTAGTGCGCCGAGCCGAGAAGCCCCAGCTCCTCGCCACTGAAGGCGATGAACACCACGGTGCGCGCCGGCGGAGATTGCGCCAGCCGGGCGGCGATCTGAATCAGCATCGCGGCGCCCGAGGCGTTGTCGTCGGCGCCGTTGTGCACCTTCCCGGTGCTGTCGGGGTCGAGGCTGCCGAATCCGCCCAGCCCCAGGTGATCGTAGTGCGCGCCGACGATCAGGGTCTCGTTGCGCAGGGCGGGATCGTGACCCGGCAGCAGCCCGATCACGTTCTTTCCCACCAGGCCGCCGACCCGGGCCGACTGCGCCACCGGCGCTTCCTTGGCCACGGTGAAGGATTGATACCATCCGCCGGCGGCGGGCTGAAGTCCGACCTGCTCGAAGCGCCGGGCCAGGTAAGCCGCCGCGGAGTCCGCGCCGGTGGAGCCCGTCATCCGGCCGCCGAGCCGGTCCTCGCTCAGGTAGCGGATGTCGTCGATCGCCGTGATCGGGGGCGTGGGCGGGGTCTCCACCGGGCGCTGCTGGGTACCGAACTGGGCCTGCAGCGTGGCCGGGAGGGCCGCCAGCGCCAGCCAGGCCACGAAGGCCGGCATGCTCGCTCGGGTCATGTCTGAAAATATCCCGCTCACCGGGGCACGAAGTCGGTGTCAGGGGTGAGCCGGCGCACGAAGGCGGCCAGCAACCTCGCGGTGCGGTCGAGGTCCTCCAGCGCCACCATCTCGTTCGGGCTGTGCATGTAGCGGTTGGGCACCGAGACCAGCGCCGTGGCGACTCCGCGGTGGGCGTTGAAGATTCCTTCGGCATCGGTGTGGGTATCGCGCGACGCCGCCTCGATCGAGTACGGGATCTGCTCGGCCTGCGCGGTGGATGCCAGCAGCTCGAAGACGACCTCGCTGACCGAAGCGCCGCGGGAGAGCACCGGCCCGCCGCCCAGCCGATAGTCGCCGTGCCGCCGCTTGTCCACCCCGGGATAGTCGGTGGCGTGGGTGACGTCCACCACGATGGCGACGTCGGGCTCCAGGGCCACGGCCGAGCTCCGGGCCCCGCCGCCGGTGGCGGCGATCTCTTCTCGCGTCGTCGCCACGGCGGTCACGGCCGCCGCCTGCCGCCCGCCGGCGAGCATCCGCACCGCCTCCAGCACCACGAAGGCCCCGATCCGGTTGTCGATGCTCCGGCTCACCAGGCGGCCGTTGGGGAACTCGAGCACGCCGGCCGCCAGCACCCCTGGATCGCCGATTCGAAGCTGCCGCTCCGCCTCGCCCCGGTTGGCCGCGCCCACGTCGATCCACAGGTCCTCCACCTTGGAGACCTTCTCCCGGTCGTCCTTGTCCATGATGTGGATCGCCTTCTTGCCGACCACGCCGGACACCGGGCCCTCGCGTCCCAGCAGCCGTACCCGCTGCCCGACGAACACCTGGTGATCCCAGCCCCCGATGGTGTCGAAGCTGAGGAAACCGTCATCGTCGATGTGGGTGACCATTACCCCGATCTCGTCGATGTGTCCCGCCAGCATCACCCGCGGCCGGCCTTCGGGATACAGGGTCGCGTAGGAGTTGCCGCTCACGTCCACCCGAACCTCATCGGCCAACGACTGTGCTTCCTGCCGCCAGAGGCGCGCCGGTGCGGCTTCGAAGGACGAGGGGCCCGGCGTGTCGAGCAGGGACTTGAGGAATGCGAGGGATTCGGGAGTCATGGTCTGTGCGCTGAAGAACGCCAAAGCTCGCGGGTGTCGAACAGGTTGTCTACCCCCGTGCCGGTCGCAGGTCGAGCTCGAAAAACTTGCTGCCCGCCACGGGGTTGTGACGGTAGGCCGGGATCTCTCGGAACCCCATCTCGGCGTACAGCCCGAGCGCGGTGTGCATGCTGGGGAGGGTGTCGAGCCTCATGCGCTGGTATCCGGCCCTGCGCGCCTCCTGCACCACCCGCTCCGCCAGACGCCTGCCCCAGCCCGCTCCCCGGGAAGGGGGCCTGACATACAGGCGCTTCATCTCCGAGATTCCCGGCTCCAGAGGCCGGAATGCCACGCATCCCGCGGCCTCCTCCCCCTCGACGGCGAGCAGGAGGCCACCCGCCGGACGGGCGTAGGCGCCAGGCAATCCGGCCAGCTCCTCCACGAACCCTTGGAACGCGAGGTCCACCTCCAGCGAGTCCGCGTACTCCGCGAACAGCTCCCGGACCA
>JACCRH010000377.1 GCA_013813675.1 Gemmatimonadales bacterium | reverse complement strand
CTCGAAGGCCACCTCGACCCCGGCTGTGTCGCCCGAAATTCGGGTGTGAGCCACGGCCCGCACCAGGTCGGCCGGCCAGCCGACGGCCGCGGCCTGCGCCAGCACGATGGTCCGCCCCTCGGGCGTGGCGGTGAGCGAGAGCCGCGCCCCACCAGGTACCCGGGTCGCCGCGCGGGAGCGGACGACCATGTGCCCCGGGTACCAGACGTCGGCGGGGCGCCACGCGGGATCGGCGCGCGGAACAGTGGCGAGCGGAAGGCGACGCGGAGGCGGGCGTGCTTCCAAGGCGAACCGGACGTGCATCCGGCCGGTGAAGTGGGGGATGAGCTCGAGGCGGATTGCCGCGAGATGGGAATCGGACCGGGAGACGAAGCTCTCAACCCGGACCGTGGTGCGCCGGGCGCCGTTGATCCAGTCGTAGCTGGTGCGCGCGGTGCCGCTCCGCATGTCGAGCACCTGGCGGTACTCACGCACCGCGCCCGCCATGACCGCGGACGAATCGAGCCATCGCTCACCATCGAAGACGCCGACCGCGTTCCACGCAGGCGTCGCGGCGATGCGCGGTACATCGGTCGGCGCGTTTTCGTAGAGCCCGGCGACGAACGAGTTGCTGGCGCCGATGCCGAGCGCGGGGATCACGACGCCGACCCGGCCGTTGCCGATGAACGGCGACGGGGAGCGGGTGGGATCCTCGGAAGTGAGCAGAAAGGTGGAATCCTGCGCGGCGACCGGCGCCGCGAATAGCGCGCCGGCGCAGCACAGCATAGCCGTTGTCACCCTGAGCGCAGCGAAGGGGGCATGATCCGCCATGCCCCCCGTCGCGTCGTTCATAGATAGATCACTCATCACGTCACACGACCTGCCTTACTCCTGTGGCCCACCGGCCCCGAACTCGTACTCGATTCCCACCTGGAACCGGCGCGGCAGCAGCGGCCGAGCCAGAAAGATCGGGGCGCCACCCACCGCCACCAGACGCGGGTTGCCCTCTTCCAGCCCCTTGCTCTGAAACGCATTGAGCAGGTCGGCGTTGATCCTCACGCCGGCCCGAGGAATCCTGAAGCCGGCGCCGAAATTGAAGTAGTTGTAGGAGGGCAGCTTGGTGTCGGCCACCCGGGTGATGGGGCTTTCGACAAACCGGGAACCGACATAATGCCAATCGGCCTTGAACTGCAGGCCGGGCGCGGCCGTCGGTGAGTAGAGCGCCGCCAGGTTCCCGATCGCGGTCGGGGCAAGGGCCAATCGCTCACCGGACAAGTCGGCCAGGCTGTCCACCCCACCGCCTAGCTCGGCCTGGAGGAAGGTGCCACTGCCCTGGAGTTGGAGTCCCTCCACCGGCGCGACGAAGGCCTCCACTTCGGCGCCATAGGAGCGGTTGTCGGGGGACTGGCGGATCACCCAGATCGTGCCCCCGGTACCGGGGTCCACCTCGGCGCCCTGGCCGGTGAGGTTCTTGAGGTCGGTGTAGAAGACATTCACGGTCGCTCCGACTCTCCCCGAAGCGTACTTCAGCCCCAGCTCGCCGGCTCGCACCTCACGAGAATCCATGAGGTCCACCTGCGCCTGGGCCGAAGCGTTCAACAGCTCGTCCAGGGCAGGCATCTTGTAGCCTCGAGACCCCGAGGCGTAAACCGCCACATTGTCATTGACTTTGTAGTTGAGTCCAAGCGAAGCGGACCAATCGGTGATGTCGTGGCTGAAGACACGGAAGCTGTTGTTGCCGGACCTCACGTTATTGAACGTGGTTGTCGAATCACCGTCGAGGTCGACCGTGGAGCTGTTCTCCGAGTTCTGCACGAAGGTGTTGTACTCGACTCGCACCCCCATGTCGGCCCGCAGCCGCTCCATGAGCTGGACCTCCCCACCCAGTACGCCGGACACGATCGTGGTCTGACCCGAGCCGTTCACGTAGTTGGAGAGGAAATTCCGGAAGCCGTTCTGGGTGAAGTTGACCGGCGCCCCTCCTCCGGCGGGAGTGACTACGAGGTCCAGAAACCGGGGATTGTCGCGGACGTCGGTCAGAATGTCGGTGAAGAACCAGCGGTTGTCCTGGGTATAGTTGGCGAAGTATCCGCCGATCGAGAGCGAGTGCCGCCCGAAGGCCTTACGCAACGACAGCTGATCCTGCACGGCGGAGAGCGGCTTCTCGATGTGCCATTCCCCACCCGGCGCGACGAGACCGTTCGGGGTATCGAAGGGCAGCGGGTTGCCCAGCGCGTCGTCATGATTGGTGAAGAAGAACTGGCCGGTGCTGCCCGCGGGGAAGCCGAGGCTGGCGACGTATTCCGACGCCGATTGCGCGTTGAAGGGGAGCAGCGCGTTCCACTCCTGCTCGTTCTGCATCACCTGCGCGGCATTTTGGAGGCTCCAACCGTCCGGCAGCTCCAGCGACACGTCGGCCGTCAGCCAGGTCGCCAGGGTTCTGAGCCCGTTGTCCAGCGGCAGCGTCAGGTCGCCCCCGTCGGCCAAGGGGACACGCAGATCGACGCCCTCCGGCGTGCTCATCGCGCCGTAGTTGCTGAAGCCTGGCACGTATTCCGGATTCGACGGGTCGGTGAAGGGCAGCGGGAGAATGAACTGGTTCCGATCGTTGATATGCTTCACGGAGAAGCGAAGATAGCCGTTGTCGAGCAGCCGGGTGACGTTGGCCTTCAATTGCCCGCCCCGGATGCCGGGAAAGCCCGGATCCCGGACACCGTGATCGTAGCGGTAGAAGCCGCCGACGTTGAACCGCCAGTCGTTTCCGAAGGGCCCATTCATGTTGAGGTCGTACCGCGCCAGCCCCTGGGTGGCCGCCGTGGCCCGCATGACGCCGCCGAACTCGGGTCCACCGGACTTGTTGATGAAATTGACGATGGCGCCGGGGGTATTGGAGCCGAACAGCGGAGAGCTGCCGCCCCGTACGACTTCCATGCGCTCGATGTTGGTGTCGAAGCGGAACAGGTTGTCGGCGTTCATGAAGAACGTGTGCATCGTGGGGAACACCGGCAGCCCGTCTTCCAGGAACGCCACGTACTCCACGCCGAGAATGCCCCGCATGCTGATGTTCTGGTTGACTTCGCCACCGGAGCTCTCGATCCGGGTGAAGCCGGGGACGTATCGCAGCATCTCGGTCGTGCTCCGGGGCGCCGCGGCCTCGACTTCCTGTGCAGTGAGCGTAGTGACGGCGACGCTGGCGTCGAGGTTCAGTCGGGGCGCCTGGGTCCCGGTGACGACCAGGGTCTGCAGTTGCAGCGGGTCGCGACTGAGCGTGAAGTTCTGGGTGACCGGTTGACCGGCCTGCACGGTCACGCTGGCGGAGTCGGGTCGGAACCCAAGCATTCGCACCTGGAGGGAGTGGGTGCCCGCCGGAACCCGGGTCAGGGAATAGCCGCCTTCCGCCCCGGTCTGCGCGCTCAGCGCCGGGCGTACGATGAAGACCTGCGCGCTGGACACCGGCGCGCCTCGGTCATCCACCACCCTGCCGTTCACCGTCCCGGTCGGGGCGCCCTCCTGCGCGACCGCGACGCGCGCCGGGACGAGCAGCAGCAAGGCGAGCGGAAGCACCAGCGCGAGTAGCCGTTCGAAGGCCGGCCGTTCTGTCGCACCTGATCTGTGGACCACAGTGGTATCCTCCAGTTCACCCTGCTCGAGCGCCTTACCGGCGCATGGCGTCCCTCAGTGCGGGGTGTGGCGCACTGAGCGTGTGGCGTTCATCGAGGGGATGGGACCAACCAGGGAGCAGCCGGCAAGGGTCGGAGCGGAGCGACAAAGAGGGGGGACGCGCCGCGTGAGCGGTGCAGCGCTGGACCGATTTCGAGCTATCCGCATCAGCGCAGCGGACGGGCCGCGCGCCTGTCTATGCTCGGTCACTGCTTGCTCGATTCCGAATCGAAGTCTCTGCTGCCGGCGAAACCGGCCAAGGGGCACTAGTTATAACCGCTCGGCCCGGCGCGCAAGTGGCGGCCCCCCCGTCCGGTCTCGGCGTCTTGGCAGGGCCGCTTCCCCGGCATACTGTCACTCACGTCCTGACCATCGACGCTTTTCCTGAAGGCCACACCTTCCCACCTGCACGCCTGGAGAACGATGCCGAGTCACAGTCCAGACAGCCTGACGCTGCTCGCGCCGCTCTCCGGTCTCGTGGTACCGCTCGACCAGGTCCCCGATCCGGCGTTCGCCCAGCGGTTGGCGGGCGACGGTGTGGCGCTCGAGCCGCTGGACCAACGCCTGGTCGCCCCATCGGACGGCCGGGTGCTTCACGTCCATCGCGCGGGCCATGCGCTCACGCTGGCCGTGTCGGGGTTGGAAGTCCTCATCCACGTCGGACTCGACACGGTGAAGCTGAACGGGAAAGGCTTCGATCCTCGGGTGAAGGCAGGCGACGACGTCCGCGCGGGCGACCTGCTCCTGACGTTCGACGCGGACTACGTCGCGACCCACGCGCGGAGCCTGATCACCCCGGTGATCGTGACCAACATGGAGCGGGTCGGGACGCTGCAGGGGCGCACCGGCCGGGTGGTCGGGGGGCGCGACCCCCTCATCCACCTGCGCCTCGAGGCGGCGGCCCCGGAAGGCGCGTCCCCGGTCGCGGGGGAGAGCGTCGAATCCGTACCCATCGTGATCACGAGCGAAACCGGGCTGCATGCGCGCCCCGCCGCGGCGGTCGCCGGGGCGGCGCGCCGCTTCACCTCCGAGGTGCGGCTGGTGAAGGGAAATCGCGAAGCGAACGCCCGCAGCGTGGTGTCCATCATGACGCTCGAGGTGGCCGGCGGCGATACGGTGACCGTCGCCGCGCGCGGCGACGATGCCAGCGCCGCGGTGGCGGCCATCGTCGAGACCCTGACGTCGGGGCTGGCCGCCGGACACGGCCGCGACCCGAAGCGCCCGGCGTCGGCCCCCATCCCCGCCCGGCGTCCGGCCTCGTCCGACGGCTCGCTGAAAGGCGTGCCCGCCTCGCCGGGCGTGGCGATCGGGGCTGTCTTTCACCTGCGTCACGACGACGAGGTGCTGGAGGAGCGGGCCACGGACCCGAGCCACGAGCGCCGCGCTCTCGACGCCGCGATCGCGGCCGCGCATCTCCAGCTCGAGGCGCTCCAGGCGCGGCTCGCCACCGAGGCAGACGCCGACCGCGGCGCGATCTTCGCGGCGCACCAGGAGCTGCTCGAGGATCCCGAGCTGCTGGACGGCGCCGCCGAGCTGATGCGGGGCGGCGCGTCAGCGGCGTACGCCTGGCGGCAGGCCTACCTGGAGCAGGTGAACCGGGTCCTCGCGCTCCAGAACGAGCTGCTCGCCGGCCGCGCCGCCGACCTGCGCGACGTGGGGCGGCGGGTCCTCCACCTGCTGGTGGGCCGCGAGGGAGCGTCGCAGGACGTGCCGCCGGACTCGATCGTGGTGGCCGAGGACCTGGCGCCGTCCGACGCCGCGTCGCTGGATCGCACCCGGGTCCGCGGGTTCTGCACCACAATGGGCAGCGCGACGTCCCACGTGGCCATCCTGGCCCGCGGGCTGGGTATTCCGGCCGTCGCCGGCATCGACCCGCGTGTGCTCGAGCTCCCCTCCGGAACCCGGGTGGTTCTCGACGGCGACGCCGGGACGCTGCGCTC